>CAMDDI010000140.1 GCA_945890905.1 Bacteriovorax stolpii | reverse complement strand
GCTCTGAGTATTTTAATATTCACTGTTTCTGCATGACGGTCGTCCACCAAAACATTTGTAAAGAAAATCTGCTTCAGACTTAATCCTCTCATGGTATGAATGAGAATTTTTACTGCTATTCCGAAAATCACTCCCACCAGCAGGTCAGTACAAATCGTCATTATAACAGTAGAAGCAAAGATGATGAGTTGATCAGAACCAATTTGATAAATCTTGATGAACTCTTTGGGTGAACTTAATCGCCATCCTACAAAAACTAATAATGCTGCCAAGGATGCCAATGGAATTTCTTGTAAAAGCCAGGGAGCTCCGATCACAAACATTAGCATAAACAGACCATGGAAAAAGTTTGACCAAGATGTCCTTGCTCCATTATTAACGTTTGCTGATGATCGAACGATCTCTGCAATCATGGGTAATCCACCAAGCAATCCTGAGATGCTGGTACCCACACCAAGAGCAACAAGATCCTTATCAAAATTTGCCTTTCGCTTCAAGGGGTCCATTGATTGAATCGCAGATGCCGAAAGAAGTGTTTCTAAACTAGCAACAAGAGCTATCGATATAGTTATAAACCAAAAACTTGGGGTGTTTATTAGGCTCCAGTTAGGGAAAACAATTCCATCTGCAATATTGGCAGGAAGTTGAACTAAAAGTTTTGGACCTAAAACATAATCTTTGGAAAAGAAGGTATAGACATGCTCATGCTCCAGATCGAAGAATTTGTCGAAGATAATACCTGTTATTACCACAAGCATTGCTACTGGAACCTTCTTAATCCATTTGATGGGAATTCTCGGGACAAAGATCAACAATAAAAGACTTACTACGCCTATAATTGTCACTTCAGGGTTGAGATTAGCAATGCTATGGGGAATTTCAGCTATGATTTGAATGATCTCTTTAGAAGATGGTTTAACTCCGAGAAGAACATGAATCTGCTTACTAATTATGATGATTCCTATAGCGGCCATCATTCCGTGAACGACTGCACCCGGAAAGAAAGTTGAAAGTTTTCCAGACTTAAGCACGCCAAAAAGGATTTGCAGCAATCCGGCAACCACAATCGCGGCCAAGGTAGTTTGGTAACCTAAGGTTAGATCTCCATTACCTAAAGTATCTACGCCATGAATGATCACTACTATGAGACCAGCAGCTGGACCGCAGATAGTAAGATGAGAGCCAGAAAAAAGTGCGACGATAGTCCCACCAACTACAGCGGCTATTATTCCGGCCATTGGAGGAAATGAACTTCCTAAGGCGATTCCAAGAGAAAGTGGTAGAGCGATTAGAAAAACTAAAAAGCCGGAAATAAGATCAGGCTTCCAATTTTTTTTTAGCTTATCTATAGAAAGGGAAATGATAGGTTCTTGATCAGTATAATTTTTAATAACTGCTCCAAAGAAATTTGAAAGAGTTATAAAATATCAAGAGTCCAAATTGATTTCAATTCATTAATTATAATTAATTGTAACTTGAGTTAAGCTGACTTTTTCTGTGATGAAAGCAAATCCTCTCCTAGAGAATGATGTTCCTTAGATAATTCGGTTTCAAAATTTAATGAACACAGTTCAAAGTCATGCTTAAGCTCTGAAATCTGATCCATCACGCTGTGATCAATATATTCACATCCGACTAACACCAGTTTGACATTCCTGCGTAGTTTCTTCATCTTTAAAATTTCTTCCTTCAAACTAACAAAATTACTAAATATGAGAGAACTTTCTACTGTGAAAACTTCTACATTTAAATTTGTTAACTTTTCGTCATATGAGGGTTTGAAAGTATGTTTAATCTTAAGTCCTAGGTACATCTCTACAAGATATTGAGCGACGGCTCCTGCAAATATCCCCACCAACAAATCAACAGCGAGTGTTACTACCATTGTCACTAGAAACCCAACAAGATTATCTTTTCCGACTTTCAAGGCATGCATAAAGTGACTAGGGCTTCCTAGTCGACTTCCTACCAGTAGGAGAATAGCTGCCAAAGATGCTAATGGTATGAGACTGAGGACTGAAGGCAAGGCCAAAACCGCAAAGAGGACAATTACTCCATGCAAGAAGTTAGACTTCCAAGTTTTTGCTTTGTAACCGACGTTGGCGGAACTTCTAACGATTTCTGCGATCATGGGAAGGCCCCCGATAGAGCCACTCAACATATTACAAACCCCTTTAGAAAGAAGATCTCTATCTAAATTGCATTTTCGGTTCATTGGATCAAGTTTACCAATAGCTGATGCACTCAAAGTTGTTTCCAAAGAAGCTACTAATGCTAATGTGATGGCAGCTCTCCAACCATCAAAAGTTTGCATGACAGAAAAATCTGGAAAAATTATCCATTGCCCGAGATCACTAGGGATATTCAAAAGTGCACTTGGGCTTAATTGTATAAAATGAGCGCCGAAAGCTCCGAAGATTACTGTTATGAGAGGTGCAGGTATTTTCTTAGTAAATTGCCATGGCAATCTCGGCCACAACATTAATAGTGCAAGTGAAGAAAATCCCAGTCCGAAAATGGAAGGTTGAAGATTGAAGAAAGCCTGCGGAATTTCTGAAAAAAGCATGATTGGATTTTTTGCAATAGGTGCATATCCGAGCAGTACGTGTGCCTGCTTAGCTATAATGATAAGTCCAATGGCCGCCATCATTCCATGAATTACAGATGCAGGGAATGCTGATCCTTTACGCCCAAATTTTAATGCTCCAAAAAGTATTTGAAATGCACCTGCTACCACACTTGCGGCCAGCATTCCTTTAAAGCCTTGAACAGAATCACCATGTCCTAATGTCAGAATAGCTTCTAGTACAATCACAATTAAACCAGCGGCTGGCCCATTAATTGTCATCTGTGTTCCGCCCAACCAAGAACCAATCAACCCACCAATAATTGCGGCGATTAAACCTGATGAAGCTGGAGCACCAGAGGCCAGAGAAATTCCAATTGAAAGAGGTAGAGCGACCAAGGCCACAGAAAAGCCAGCATTTAAATCTGCCTTAAAAGTATTCAGTTCTAAACCCTTACCCATGAGAACTCTCTTGAAAATGTAGGACGATCACGACTCCTTATCGGATTTAAAAATTGATTATTAATGAAATAGTCAGATATTAATCGAAATTAATGTCCCTCAAATGACTCTAACCTATCGAAAATAATAGCTCTGCTTACGATACATTCTATCGCAGTGCCAAAAAGCACCTTTGTGTTCTTGATTTCTTTGGTCCTATAATAGTCAACAAGCTCATTCCATGTTGGAATGATAGGACTCAAAATCAAGGAAGAATTATGATTGATTGGTCAAATTTCAACTCATCCCTCATTATCGAAGTGACCCGCCCAGATGGTGTTTACACTTGTTCTGGAGTGGCGATTAATTCAACTACTGTCCTCACAGCTGCTCATTGCCTTGAAGGCGAAATACAGCATGTGAGAATTTCTTACGAATCTTCTTACAATCCGAAAGGAAAGTTCCTTCAAGTAGAAGCATTCGAACTTCATCCAGATTACGACAGCAAAAAATCTAACTACAAATCTGATATCGCTCGCATCCAATTGACTGAAGAGCTTCCTGAAAATACCTGCATCTTCCCAATCATTAAGAAGGAAGGCGACCTATCAGGAAAAATTTTACGATTAGGTTTCGGAGCACGCGCCACTCAGAATTTGCGCACTCTTGTGACTCCTGAATTTAAGGCCCACCGAAAGATTGAGAACGTACTCGAGCTAAATGACATGTTTTCATACTCTGGAGATTCTGGCGGACCAGTATTCTTGCAACAGAACGGACAAATGTATCTTATCGCTATTCATTCAACTCTATCATTCGGACCAGAAGGTAAACACTCCTTCAACCCTCTGCTATCAAAGCATAAGCAGTGGATTGAGAGTCCTTTTAGTGCTTTAGGGCTTGGAGAACAGTTTCAAAACGCAGTATAACTCCGCCTGGAGATACTCTTTGAAAATGGTCTTAACATTATTGGTGGTTCTTATGACAGTAGAAGGTTTTTCTAAGGTCGAAACATGGGAACAATTCAACTCTTCACTCCTTATTGAAGTTACTCGCGGGAAAGGTGTATTCACCTGCACAGGTGTAGCTGTGTCTGATACACTAATTGTTACTGCAGCTCACTGCTTGGAAGGGAATGTTACAAAAGTCAGAGTCTTTACCCAGATCAATTATAATCCAAAGCAAACTTCACTTGATATTGCGAGCTACAAAGTTCATCCCGAGTATGAGCCAAGTAAATCGAACTACCGCAATGACATTGCTAAAATCGTCATGAAAGAAAAACTACCTGCTTTCATCAAGCTTCTCCCAATTCATCAGGGAAATACAGTGATCGGTGATCTTTATCGATTCGGGTTTGGTGCCCGGAACGATAAAAACGCCCGTACCGTGATCACTCCGACTTTCCGTCAGGTCAATGTGGCCGACAAAGTGGTAGAGCTCAACGATAAGTTCTCCCGTTCCGGAGATTCAGGTGGGCCCATTTACTTACGGAATGGAGATAATCTTTCAATTTTGGCCATTCATTCGACTTTCTCATCAGGCCCTCAAGGTAATTTTTCTTATAATCCCCTTCTCAACACATATCTCCCGTGGATTTATCAGAACTAAAATATTATCTTTGAGTCATGGATAAAATCATCTGCCTCGGTAAAAACTATTCTGATCACATTAAAGAAATGAAGGAAGCTGCACCTGAAAAACCGGTACTCTTTATAAAACCGGAAAGTTCCTTCATTGAAGTGAAAGAAGGAATAAAAATTCCTTTGCCTTGGCACCGGGGCGAGATTCATCACGAACTAGAGGTCGTTTTTAAACTCTATAAAAAAAATATTATTGGAATTGGTCTGGGTTTAGATCTCACTCTAAGGGACGTTCAAAAAAAACTTAAAGAACATGGTCACCCTTGGGAAATTGCCAAAACTTTTAAAAATTCGGCCATCGTGACTCCCTTCAAGGCCATCCGTGATTTTGAGGGAGATTGGAAACAGACTCCCTTTATTCTAAAAGTTAATGGCCAAATCAAACAACAAAGTACCATGTCTCAATCCATTCTCGATCCTAATCAAATGATTCATTATATCGATGAATATTTTCCTATTCTCGATGGGGATTTGATTTTTACAGGTACACCATCAGGTGTAGGCCCATTAAAGCCAGATGATGAAATTGAACTGAGCATGGGTCCGATACAATACAAATTCAAACTCGTGGATAAAACTCGTGGATGCTAGACAACTCTCTCATGACATTTTAAATATGCTTGAACGCCTGCGGATTATGCATGATTTGGCCCGTGATCAGAATTTTTCTGTAATTTCGAAAGCTGAAGTTAAAGAAGATTTGCAAAGTACTTTGGATAAACTCAAAAAAGATTTAGAAACTCTTCTTCAGTAATTATCTATAAATTCTGCCGGCACATGAAATTTAAAAATAGGTGTTTCAATTTTGAAGGCCTGTCCAAACTTATTGATCATATTAAAATGTCCCCACATCTCCCCTTTCATCGTAGGCAGAGGACAAAAGCTTGAATACTCAAAAGACTCGCCAACTTCAAAATTTGGAGTTTGACCGATTACACCAGGACCTTCCACAAGTTTAATTTCACCGCGCTCATCTTTGATGTTCCATTTTCGCGACAATAGCTGAGCACTCACTTGACCTACATTGGTGATCAGGATGGTGTAGCGAAATAAGTATTGAAACTGTAATGGGTTAGACTGATCGAAATCAAAATCAGTTTTAATCTCTATCTTAAAATCATGGCTGGTGTTCACAAATGGATATGTCATAAATGCATCCTAGCACGGACTATTTCGGAATAAAATCCAGAGCTACAGAATTAATACAAAAGCGCTTTCCAGAAGGCGGTGGACCATCTGGAAAAACATGACCTAAATGGGAGCTGCAATGTCCGCAAAGGACTTCTATCCGATGCATGTTATAGGCGTAGTCATCTTTTAAAATTACATTCTTTGAATCCACCACCTCTGAAAAACTTGGCCACCCAGTGCCCGATTCAAATTTAGTGGTGGAACTAAAAAGAGGAGTTTTACAGGCAACACAGATATAGGTGCCGGCTTCTTTGTGGGTGTACCACTTGCCTGAGAATGGTGATTCGGTTGCGCCTAATCGACAGACGTTGTAGGCCTCTGGGCTTAATTTGGATTTCCATTCATCGTTACTCATGGGTAGAATCATACCCTAAACTCTTCAGAATGTGAGCAAAGGAATAACTTGAGCGCCCTTGAAGTCTATATGCTTGCTATTGGAGCAAATCTGACATTTTCGACATCTAGCATGGTGTTTTCTCTTTTTTCAAGACGCTTTTCAGCTCTGTGGGTGAGTCAAATTAAAGTGATGGTGGCCTTCACCTCATTTCTCATAGCTCTTATTTTTACGGCCGGCTATGTTAAACTCAACCTAACTACTGCAGGATTTCTTCTCTCAAGTGGATTAATCGGATTATGTTTCGGTGATATTTTCCTCTTCAAGGCCTACGCTACCTTAGGTGCTGGCAGATCACTTGTTCTCTTTAGTTTCCAGCCCTTGCTGGTGGGAATTTACGGATACTTTTTTTTAAATCAATTTTTTACCCTCAATCAAACTCTTGCTGTGATCTGCATGATCATCTGTATTTTTATTTTCATGCTCGAGAGAAATCGCATGACTGGAACATGGGATGTGAAAAGTTTTATGTGGGCATTCATAGGAATTCTTCTGGACTCTATTGGAATTATGCTCACTCGTTCAGCTTACGAAGCGACTCCTGAACTGGATACTTTTATGGTGAATGTGGTGAGATGCTCAGGTGCCCTAATTGGCTTCTTTGTCATCAATCCTAAGAGCTATTGGACAGTAACTAAAGATGTCTTGGCCCTTAAAAAAACCGATATGGGACTTATTTTAAGTGCAGCTATCTTTGGCTGCTTTGTTTCCCTTACCCTTTATCTCGCAGCACTTAAATATGCTCACGTGGGAACCTTAACGGCCATCTCGATTACTGGACCCATCTGGGTTTCACTTCTTGAATGCCTGTATTATAAAAAGTTACCAAACTTCTTTTTGATTGCAGCTTTAAGCTTCTTTTTGATGGGTTTCTACTTAATGCTTATTGCCTAATAACTTCAGAATCTTTGACTGGTTTAGCTGGAGCACATCCCGCATTTCCTGAGATCTCTAATCGCAAACCCTGGAATGGTTTAAATTTTACTTGATAGAGATTGGGGTAATCACTTTCGACTAAAAGTGGATCTACTGAAGACTGTAATGCCTGATTTTCATAAATTGTTTTGTTCTCACTGTAGAAACTTCTTACTTGATCTGAATATCCTGGAGTCATGGGAGTTACAAAGCGGGCGTTGAGATCAATCCTAGCGAAATCTGGTCCGCCCAATTCTGACCGAGTGGAAATCTGAGAACCTGAGAGTTGCGATTTTGAAACTTTGATTTCGCGCAAAAGTGCTAGAGCAAATTCAGACCGTTCGCGGGCCAGAGTCGCATTTCTGGTCATGCTTTGAGGATCAATGACTTTTCTTTTACCCGATAAAATATAAAAAGGAAGTTTAGCAGAAGAAGCAGTCACAACAATATCAGTAATCCGAGCAGCGGGATTGGCCGTAATGAAATTGATAATATGTGCTCGAAGTGGTTCCACTTGATCTCTTCCCACCGATGCCCGATCGATAAAATCCGTAGGAACAAATGCTTTATACAAAGAAACTTTTTCTTCACTACAGGTAGTGCGCGGTTGTAAACTCACGGCCCCAAAGCTGAGTGCCGGAATCAAGAATAAAAATAAAGTAAACTTATTCACGTTAGAACCTCTATAGGAGCTTATCGGAACATGCTAAGTGTAACTAAACATTTTTCAACTACTTAAAATCACTAGCATTTTCTCTTGACTTCATCTAAATAAAATATACACTAGAGTATCACAAGTTGAGGGGATAAACGTGACTGATATAAGAAAATTATTGGATGAAAGAGTATTAATTCTTGATGGGGCCATGGGCACCATGATTCAAAAATATAATCTGCAAGAAAATGATTATCGTGGCGAGCGTTTTAAAGATTGGAAACATTCACTCAAAGGTAATAACGATCTTCTTGTTTTGAGTAATCCCAAAGTCATTGAAGAAATTCATAACAAGTATCTTGAAAGTGGTGCTGACATCATTGAAACAAATACTTTTAGTAGTAACAGTGTTTCCATGGCCGACTATCATATGGAAAATCTTGTTAGCGAATTAAATCTTGAAGCTTCAAAGCTCGCAAAAAAATGTGCCACCGAATTCACCCGGAAAAATCCTAGTAAACCCCGTTTTGTAGCGGGCTCCATTGGACCGACGACAAAAACAGCTTCTCTTTCTCCAGATGTTAACAATCCTGGTTTTCGCGCCATTGATTTTGATCAATTAGTAGATTCTTATCGTGAGCAAATTAAAGCTCTGGTTGATGGAGGATGTGATCTACTTTTAGTTGAGACAGTTTTTGATACTCTCAATTGTAAAGCTGCACTTTTTGCAATCAGTGATTACTTTGAAAAAACTGGAATTACTCCTCTTCCCGTAATGGTCTCAGGAACTATAACTGATGCTTCTGGCCGAACTCTTTCTGGGCAAACAATTGAAGCTTTCCTTTATTCAGTTTCTCATTACCCACTTCTCTCTATTGGAATCAACTGCGCACTTGGCGCTGAACTGATGCGGCCTTATATTGAGACTCTCTCAAAAGAATCTTCATTTTATATCTCTGTATATCCCAACGCAGGTTTACCAAATGAGTTTGGGCAGTATGATGAAACTCCCAATCATATGGCCGGCACCCTCAAAGACTTCTTAAATAATAAATGGGTCAACATTGTGGGCGGATGTTGTGGGACAACTAATGAAC
>CAMDDI010000139.1 GCA_945890905.1 Bacteriovorax stolpii | reverse complement strand
AAAAAAAAATTACCGAATTTATATTTCAACTACGAAATAAAGTCAAACCAATGAGTCATTAACCCCTCAGAAATACTTCTTTCCGAACTTGTTTTTCTTGGGACCGGATTTACCTTCTCCACCCATTAGTTGACTATTCTGAGGCGCCTGACGAAATCCTTTCACTGGACCCATACCTGGAATGTTAGGCAATCCGCCACCTTTCATCATTCCCATCATTCCAACCATCATTTGACGCATCTGCCCAAAACGCTCAATAAACTGATTCACATCTGTCACTGTACGACCTGCCCCGGAAGCAATTCTTTTACGACGAGAAGCATCGATGAGATCAACATTCTCTCGCTCTTTATTGGTCATAGAGTTGATAATCACGCGCATTCTTTTCATTTCGTTTTCAGCTGGAGAAAGATCTCCAATCTGACGAAGGGCCCCACCCATTCCAGGAATCATTTTCAAGATGGATCCAAAAGAACCAAGACGGTTAATGGTTTCCATTTGTTTTACAAAATCATTGATGGTGAATTTACCTTTCTCAAGGTTGGCCATCATACCCATGGCCTCATCTTGATTGATCGCCTCTTCAGCTTTTTCTACTAAAGAGAGCACATCTCCCATATCTAGGATTCGCTTCGCTAAACGGTCCGGATGAAAAACATCCAGATCTTTTAACTTCTCACCTACAGAAATAAATTTAATCGGCACACCCGTTACATAACGAATAGAAAGGGCAGCTCCCCCACGTGCATCTGAATCCATTTTTGATAAAACAATTCCTGTAAGCCCAACTTTCTCGTGGAAAGTTTTGGCCACGTTCACGGCTTCTTGTCCGGTCATGGCATCTGCAACGATGAGCACTTCTGGATTATCCAGAGATTTTCTTACGTCCACCAGTTGGCCCATGAGCTCTTCATCAACTTGCAAACGACCAGCAGTATCGATGATGGCGATTTCTTTATGCAGACGTTTGGCTTCAGCGAGGCCCGCTTTCACAATATCTACGGGCTTCATGGTCAGATCAGAATCAAAATAATCCACACCTAAACTTTTGGCGTGAACTATGAGCTGATCTTTTGCGGCCGGACGGAAGTTATCCGCAGGGATTAGGTAAACATCTTTTTTATTTTTATTTCGCAAATGCAGAGCAAGTTTTCCTGCGAAAGTGGTCTTACCTGCACCGTTGAGACCCACAATCAAAATAGGTATCACTGGTGGACGATTGAGGTTTAGACCTTCTTGCTCGCCACCCATGAGCTTTGCTAACTCATCATGCATGATTTTAACAAACTGCTGACCCGGCTCAATTCCACGGAGAACTTTTTCACCAGTGGCTTCGGCCTTCACTTTCTCAACGAATTCTTTTACAACTTTAAAATTTACATCCGCTTCGAGGAGAGCGGTTTTTACTTGTTTGAGAGTCTCTTCAATATTTTCCGCAGAAATTTTATTGGTTCCGCGCAGGGACCGAAAAGCATCGGAAAACTTTTCACTTAAATTATCAAACATCATCATCCCCTTTGAGTTTTAGCTGGATGATCTTACTACATTCAGAAGGATGAGACACTATGAAATCAGCTCCGAAATCTTTTAAGAGTTCCACTTTTGCTTCTGTGTTCCAGATCGCCCCAATGGCGAGAACGCCAAAACTTTTTGCTCCAATAATATCGTTTGTGGAATCCCCAATGACACAAATAGAAGATTTTGGTGTGTCTCCTAACAGCCCCATGAGACCCCCTGTATGAGGTTTTGAGGGAGAATTATCAGGAGTGCTGATCCCTTGAAAAAGAGGAAGAACCCCACATTCCTGCAGAACGCGCAGTGTTGATGTACGCCCTCGGGCGGTCCAAACATACAGCGCATGTTCTCTTGATAGCTCAATAAGAAGCTCTTTTATTCCGTGAAATAATTCATATTGGGTTAAAGACGTATCTAAAAGGGTCCCGTCGCAATCAAAAACAATGTGTTTCATAGTAAAAGATTCTAGTTAATCGTGACTGATATTTACAACAATAAAGCTTTCAATTAAACATACCACTATGAATCATCGCCCTTTTAGTCCTGAACTTCTCCAAAAGATGGAAGGCTTCCGCTCCCATGCAAAACCCATGAAACTGGGTTCCATTCATTTTGATTCAAAACTCCTCCTGGCCCCCATGGCCGGAATTTGCAATATCCCCTACCGATTACTGATGGAAGACTTAGGTGCTGGTGGAACTGTTTCTGAACTCATTTCTTGTCATGGAATCAATTACGGCAATCAGCGCACTTTGGAGATGCTCAAAATTCATCCCTTAGAGAGAAATGTAGGAATTCAACTTTTTGGTGAAGACGCTGAATCCATGTCCAAGGCCGCCGAAGTGGCCGAGAGCTTTGGGCCAAAGTTTCTGGATATCAATATGGGATGCCCAGTGGCCAAGGTTGTGACTAAAGGTGGTGGTTCTGCTCTCATGAAGGAAGTCACAAAGCTTGCTCCCTTGTTTGAGAAGATGCGATCAAAAATGAAGACCCCACTTTCAATAAAAATAAGAACAGGATGGGATGCCAATACTTTAAATGCTCAAGAAGTTTTAAAAATTGCTTCCGAATCTGGCATTGAGTGGGTCGCCATTCACGGCCGCACACGGACTCAGCAATACACGGGATCAGCGAATTGGGATTTTATCGAGTCTCTTAACGAACATAAAAAAATTCCTCTTATTGGTAATGGAGATCTTCATCATCCTTATGGAGTTTCGGAGAGACTAAAAGTTACTCAGTGTGATGCTTTGATGATTGCCCGTGGTGCTTTAAGAAATCCATTTATCTTTTTAGAATCCCTGGATCCAGAATACGCGAATCAAAAGCGTTCGGTTTTTTCTGGGAGTGATTACTGGGAAGTGATCGACAGACTTCAACACTATATCACCCAAACTTTTTCTGAAGAGAGAACGATTCTCGTGCAACTGCGAAAGCTTGTAGTGTGGTTTGCAGCAGGATTCCCTCATGCAGCTGCTTTTCGTTCGCAAATCTTTGCCAGCCAAGATTTAAATGACTGTATGAAAATTACACAAGATTATTTCCTCTCCCTTGGAAATGCTCAAAAATTCATCAACTACGATGAAGTATTCATGAGTTCGGGTCACGGTTAGTCTAAATCTGGACTAGTCCCATAAAGTACTCAATCTTTTCCACCTTTTAACCGAAACGCAGGATTATGAAATGGCCATGGTTGCTACTTCTTATTCCACTTTCTCAAGCAATGGCGGCCACGGCCCCCACCTGTAGAGAACTGCCAGGACTGCTAGAAGGTTTTGAAAAAGATTTGATGGATGCATCAAGCCTGCAAATGTGTGAGCGCCCACTTGAAGAATTTTCTCTTCTGACCTACAACGACGGCGCAGGTGTGAATCAAATCATGAGTGCTGAGCAAGCGGCATTTGCCTATGAAAATCGCTGCATGAAACTCTCAGTCATTGAAAACGATATCAGACGTTTGGAAAATCAACACACGCTTCTTTTAGGCTTTGAAAAATTAAAAGCTGATATTAAAGCTCAAAAAGAATTGGTCGCTTCAAGAAATGCGACCACATCTGGTAGAGCTGCTCTTCACTTTCAAGATGCTGTGATTACCGCTCAATCTATTGAACTTTTAGTCAACACTGGTACTGTGGCCAGGGATCTTAAAGCGGCCCTTGCAGCGGCGACTCCTCCAGTTAATTTCACCACTGTTCTGGCATCAGTATGTTCACAGAGAACTGATGCTCAACCAGATGCAAGAGACGCCTGTAATACTAATGTTTTTAAACCTACTCCAGCAGCAATTGAAGAGCTGACTTACCTATTAGGGAGTGCAACTCTTGATCAGGCCCAAGTTGATCAGTGGAAATCTTCTCTGCAAATTGTTCAGGCCGATGGTTCAGCTTATAGTTTTGATCAAATGAGATCTCAGATGGATGGAGGTCTTGCGATCTCATCCGATAACCGTCCTGGTTTTTCTAAGCAAGAGCTTATGGTGATCCAGTCACTGCCAGATTTTAAAAATGATTCTGCTCTGGAAGTCGTGAATACTCTCAATGACTCGAGAAAGAATGTTGTCCTCAAGCAGCAGTTTCAATTCCTAGTAGAAGATCTTTTAAAGCGTCAGCAATATGATATTCAAAGTAAGCTCTCACTTACAGCTTCCCAGTATGCAGGGGACTTTGTGAGTGATACTGATCGCGAAAAATGCAATGACATAAAATCTGATCACACTGTGACGACTCAATGTATTGAGGCCCTGCGGGCCGCCTATAACTCTATGGAAATCGGCGTAGATCAGGCCCATTTAGCAAATATTCTTGATTCAGTAGAAGCCGCTAGCATCTACGCTCAGCAGATCACTGATACTGCTCCAGATTGTCTAGAAGCGACTACGACTGCAGTGGACGCTCTTAATGATGACGTCAGCTGTCCGGCCTTGATCACAGGTAACCAGGCCGAACTTCAAAATAAAATTCTCGCCCTCACTGTCATCAAAGATAAAATTCTCAGTGAAAAAAGCCGCACTCTGCAACTGAGAAACTTCACGGCCGAAACTCTTGAGCAGCAATGCGCTAGCTCGGTAGAAGAATCAGATGTGGGTCTATGTGATGAAAATTTTGAACCTCTCATTTCTCAATCGGCCAATCAACTGCTCTCGGACGCCATGGCCATCTCAGTGGTATATGCCCGACCAGCGGAAGCCACACTTATAGATAATATCTGTCATGATGGATCTCCACAGACCTCTGCTGTGAAATCTCTTTGTATGGTAGGTCAGACTCCCGCTATTGAAGAAGAAGAGTTAGCAGCACCCGTTGATAGTGCACTTGATTTAACTCCTCATAATCCTCCTGCTGATACGTCCATGGTGAGTGAAGCTTGGAAAATGGGACTAAGTAACTTGGCCCAAAATGTGGCCAATGGTTACAGAGCTTAAGTGGCACCTGTGGCTCCTATTATGTATCAAACCTACTCTCCAACAGGGACTGCCTCGGGTAACGGGAACTCTTTGAGCTCCTCTCTTGCCGGCGGCTTTAGCTACGTTCCCACTTATGGGAAAACTCTTTTTAGCTCACAACTTCCTGGAGTAAGTAGTTGGGCCACACCTCCAAGTGCTTCGGCTTCTTCTTTTGGATCAACTGGCTCAAGCTACTTCTCTGTAGGAAATTTCGGACAATAGCCAAAAATAATTATCACAATCTCTGACTTTTTTACTCGCCATTCCCAGTCATTTCTTAAAGTTAACATCCTAGGCAGAAACTACCCGCCCACACTATGGATCAAGCTAAGTTCTTGTTCCTCCGAAAAATAGATCAGGAGATCAACTTCACATGGATGTAAGGTTAATCGTTTTATTGCTTATGCTCGTATCATGCGTGCCCGAGGCTCAGCTCACTCGCGGGAACGTTGATGCGTCTTCAACCACTGCAGGATCAGGCAGTGGTGAGACTTCTACTGCATCAACCTCATGGAACTATTTAGGCACTGCAACTGCGGGCATTACGATCAATGTTTCAAATTTAAATACCGCCTACATCGTAGGGGCCAAGACAGAAACCTATTTATCCACTTCAACTAATTTTACCAATGCCAACTACTGCTTAGTCTCTACTTATCTTTTAGGTGGAGTGACCTATGAACTTCGAAATCGCATCGTACCGATTTCTTATTATGATTTTGCAAGCAAACGTACTGTTCGGGTTTTCCGAGTTGATTTTCCCGATACAGAAAACTCCGCCACTTTTTGCGCAGGGACCTTGTTAGTCCAAAATGCGACCGGAGTGTATGCAGCTGATGCAACTTCGCCAGCAAGTTACCAGGTTAATCCTGCTCTTCTTTGTCCAACATGCACAAGTAATCTGCAGGCGACTAAAATCCGACTCTTTAAAAAAGAAACAAATCTCACTCAGGTTCCAACCACTCTTGTGAATCTAGCGACCATGAGTTTGCAAGTTGATCCTAATAACTCCGCAACCGATAATACCAATACCTGTTCCACTTCATCTTGTGCTGCCAGAGGTTATGATTGCTGTTTAGATAGTCAGTGTGTGAACGAAGGTGCAACTCGTCCTTCAGCTACAACCCTTTATTCTTCTCAGCTTCAGGCCGCCAACCTTGAGAGACTGCAAATTCCTCTGGCCTATTTAAACTATCCTCATCTCTATTACATTTGCGGAAGTGCTCCTTCAACAACTTCTGGATCTTCTAGTGGTGGCAGTGGAACTAACTATGATGCCGGCCAACTTCAGCTCAAAAAAGATTATGCATGTACTTTAAGTCTTAAAGCACAATCCACTCTTATTCCTTTTCACCAAGAACTCCTCAATCGCCTCACTCCTTACACCGCATCTGCTGACTGCTTAACTGCTGCGGCCGATGCAACAAATGCCCAATACTATCAAACAGTCATGAAGCGTCTCTACAGTACTTGCGGCTGTAGTAAAACAACGTTACCAGAAATGATTGCCTCATGCCCGGCCTACGAATACAAAGTGACCGCGGCTTCTTCTACGGGTGTGCCTCTGCAAATTGATTGCTACACTCCACCTAATGTTACGACTCCGGTACCGACACAAATGTCAGTATCAGTTAATTCAAAATCGGCTCCTCACCGCTTTTTTGATAACACTGGTGTAGAGAGAGTTCTCTCCTTAAATTCTAGCTACACTCAAGAAGGTGACACCTTTGAGTACTTAGACGACTCAAATACAATTCCTAGTCAGCAACCTTTCGGCATGAACGCCATTCTAGGTCAGATGGCCGTCACTCTTGATAAAGCACTCCCGGCCAAATCAGTCACAGTCGAAATTGACCAGGTTTATCTCCTCTCTACCACCTCTGGGAACTACACTCCATGTCCGACATGTGGAAAAGATTCTTGGATGAATTCATTCTCGCCTTACCCTTCAGCACAATATGGAGTGGGTCTTCAATCGGTTGGGTATTCCACTTCACGTGATGAAATTGATTACAACAACACGGCCGGTAACTATGAAGATACTATCTTTGGACGAGCTTGTTGGTTGCCTCCTACCATGATTCCATTTTCGCACTCACTTAAAACGTCTGTGAAAGCTCAAAGAGAAAACAGACTTGAAACTCAGGCCGCACTCTTTGATAACGGTTACCAAAGAGACTGGTTTGGATTTAATAAGGGTGCCCTCATTGGATCTTTTGATGGAGTCACCTGGTTTGCCGTAGGGAAAAATCGAATTGTAAAATCAACTTCAAAAAAACTCTTCTTGGCCATCAATGCTCCATTTGCTGACCTGGCCTCTCCTAGTATTCATGTGGTGAACGTTCAGGCCTACGATGGTATTACTCAGGCAGCTCAAGTTGATTATGATCCTGCCTATCATCAGTCTCATGGGTATCAGAATGAAGCTGGAAACTGTCAGAAGTATCATATGTGTTCAACTGATACTGATTGTGTTTCAAAGCTCGGTTGGGAATATATGTGCGCCGACATGAGTGCGGTTAAAACTAAATGGCCAACTTTTGATGCTGACGGAAATGAAGTGGCCGCCACATCTCAAACCGTCACTCTTGATCAAATTCTTCAGCAAAAGAAATTTGTGGGCAGTACGACAAAGAGATGTGTTTACCGAGGATCTGGTTCACTTTGTCTTCGCAGTGCTGCTACAGTAACTGACCTTAATAAGAAAAAAATTGTTTCATGCGCGCCCAACTTTCATTGCGCGAGTACATCAAGTGCATCTTTCAATAATAAAATCTCTCGTTACGGTGCTAGTTTGCAAGATATCGCCGTATCTCGCAATCACCTCATAGGTCGAGACGCCAATGTACTTGGCCGTCCTCTTAATTATATTGATTCAAACAGTCTCAATTCAAATATCGCTTTGACTCTGGTTGAGAACATGTTCGCCAATGATGCTTCAGGAAGCTCCAATACCGGAATCTGTCGTCCAGGAAAATCATTACCTGAAACCAGTAACCAAATTTCTCAATCAAATCCATTCACTCAGCAACTTAGTGCTGATCTTCAAGGTCGCACCGATTACATCAGTCAGATTGGGGGATGTAACTCTACTCTCTTTACTGATTATCGATATTCTTCGTGTCCAGTGATTGGTACAGATGGAAATTATGAAATGTTTGCCACGGCCAATATCGCAGCAGGATATCACATAAGAGCTAGGAATCAGAACTCTTGTGGACTAGAAACTCTCTTCTCTGGAACTAATCTCACTACCAATGCAGATGTCATGGCCAATTATTCTCCATTTAAGCTAGTGGAAGCTAAAACTCTTAACAGTCAAATTATCACAGAGCCAACAATGGCCAGAGAAGCTTGTCTTCGTCGGGCCGGGCAAGTTTGTCACTCAGATCTAGATTGTTCACCCAATAAATTGCATGCCGCTCAGACAGATTATTTTAGCGTGAACTATTTTGGCAACACTGCGGAGATGAATTACTATAAAGAATCTCTCATATGTTCTCAGACTACAGCTAAACCTGCCCCTTCAAGTTCAGAGGCTTACCGCACTTACGATATGGCACTCAACCGCTGTTGCCGTGAGGTGGGTCTTGATATTACAACTTACTCAAGTGATGAACCAACCAATGTGGCCAGTACAACTTATGATGCTGCAACATTAGGTTTAAAGATGTCTCTTGCTCCCGGTGTTGCTCCTAGTGATGCTAAACGATATTCAAGACTAGCGACTGTGGAAAACTTAGGAACAATTTCTAGCCGCCCTATTCTTAGTGCTTACCAAGGACGAGATGGTGCAGGAAACCTTGTTCTCAGTTCACAAAACGTAAGTGTTATGACGGCCGAGCAATGGAAAACTTTAGGGGAAGCGAACTCAGAAACATGCTGTGGTGGTGGCTGGATCCGTAAATTCGCTGATGGCGGAAATGATTGGTCTCGCCGAGACCGCATGTACGTAG
>CAMDDI010000138.1 GCA_945890905.1 Bacteriovorax stolpii | reverse complement strand
TAAATCGTTATTCCCCTGATGAAAATTTTAAATTACCTTTTACTTCCTCTTCAACAGAAGTTCTTCCTCTCACATTGCCTGGAACTTTAGGTTTACCAAGACATGATTCAGTTAGATTAGTTGAAAATAAAGTCATAAGGGTCAATATCGAAAATGGTGTAGGTGCCATTCACTACTACCCAGAAGGTTTTCCCAACGGAAGAACTGTTCGTGTGCATGAAGGAGAAACTGTTCAATTCTGTGTTGGTAATAATTGTGATTGCCCGGGGGCAGATACTGGCATCAGAACTTTCAAACTAGTTTTTGATCACATTTTTATAGCTTCTGTTAGCACCAGAAATAACCATAAAGTTCATATTAATGAAGGTGAGCTTGATTGCTGTGGGAATCAAGGGATGTTTGATCAGAGGATGGTGGGAACCTGGAGTACTGGTGTTGTTAGGTTACTTAACTTATGGGCAGCTTGGCCGGGTGTAGGTGGAGAGAGAACGAATACATCAACTGGCACAGTGGAATTTACAATTTCTCCTCAAGGCAATTTTGTAAAAACTTATAAAGATGTTCAATTTAATTCTGTCATCACCAGTCCAAGAAGTGTTGGAACAGCCCAGTTAAATCTATACTACGAAGTTGCAGGCTGTATTACTACCCGAGCGATAGATGGTCAAAAAGGGTGGTTCGAGTTGAGCAATATACTTGATCAAACGGAATGGAAGCTACAATACCAACCCAAACCCACTATCCCTATGAAAACGACTTATGGTCACGGAGAATGGTTTCAGTTTAGTGTTTGTGTGCAAGGTACGAGTGGCTGTAGCAGTACTTATTATTTTGAAGGTGATAAGTTAAGATTTTATGGTGGCGTGGCCAATGGTGCCTACACTGATTTAGAAAGGATTTCTGACTAGAGAAATCATATTAAGGACCATTTTTGAAGACAGTTTCTACCGCCCTTCAGTGGTGCTCACTCGATAAAGAGAAGGAGTGCTGGCCGTGATCCAAAAACTCGCCTAGATAATTCCTAATGCTACGATTGGGATGATGCCTTTGTGCTGGTTTAGGTCTGGCATGTAAATCCAGCTAAGTCTTTTTTCTGAATCTAAAACCATGTATTTTTTACCAAACTGCAGCCAAATTAATTTATTCTGATAACACCTCTCTATGAAAAAAACACTCCTACTTTCAGCCGTTGCTCTTTTTTCCCATGCCCTCCTGGCGGCCAATACCCCCACCAAGCTTGTCCTCCTAGCACCATTGGGGAAAGCTCAGCTCTACACGGCCCAAGAGCAGGCAGCAGTCTTTCAAAATTTAAAAAATGTTTCGGCAGTAGTCAGTGGGAGTAGTCTCAAGGTTCCAGTCGAGCTGGCCCTTTTGGTTCCACATAATTACGACAATGCTTTCTTTGATCCTATGTCGGCGATGATGATTTCTCCTTATCAGATCAAAATTAATGGTTCTACCAAACACCCGAATTTCTCTCGAGTCATTGAGATGCATGAGTACGGTCACGCACTCTTTGATGAAAATTTTGAATATATTCTTGGCAATAACCGCGACCTTATCCGCGCCTTCGCTGCTTTCAGAACCGTGCGTTCAAAGATCAAGAGTTCCATGCGTCTGGTTCGACAAGGTATGATTGAAACTGAACTCATAGGAGAGCTTCTTAAAACCACTAATGGAGATGAAACAAGTCTCCCATATAAAGATGCCATGTCGATTGTTTCTATGACTCAAAATGAAAACGCAAGAATTGAATCTCTCGTTTCAAATGATGAGTCTGTTTTAAAGTTTGGTATGCAACTCTACAGTATCGTGACGGCCTATAATGAATTTTTTGCTGATGTATTGGCCGTGATAATCAGTCAAAATCCAAATGCTATTGCCGAAGCCATAACTCTGACAAAAAATAATATTGATTTTAGTGACCGTGGCTTTCGTGTGAGGATCAGTCAACGTGCTCATAGTCCTGAGGTTCATAACTTCTATACTTTAAGCCGTGAGTTTATTTATAAGCACTATTTAAGTGACCCAGTTATTCGAGCTAAGGGTAAAAGCTGGATCTTAGTTAAAACTCTTCAGTCTATTAGTTGTGCTCTTGATAATGAAGCCCAAGTGGAAGCTATTCTCAAAGACGCTTTCAATAAACTTCCAAGTAGTCGTCGCACAACGTGGCCTATGTTTGAACTAGAAGGGAAGAATCAGAGTTTTAATAACTGTATTGAAGCGGCTTTTGAAGCTCGATAGTCTATTTCCGATGTTTCTCGTCGGATAACGTTTTTGATTTATCATCATTTCTACTCGCATTAAAAGCTAAACCATATAAACTTAAGGCTATGTTAAGTTTAAAGAAATGTTTGGCATTTTTACCTCTTCTTTTGTTGACCTCTTTTTCATGGTCACAAAACTCAGAAGGAGTTCAGGGGTGTTCAGACACTATGAGCTTCTCATGGGTGATTTCTCAGGCCCTGGATCTTCATCCGGACCTCATGAACACTCAGGCAAAACTCGCAAACTTTGATGCCTACGACTTCAACTCTAAAAGAAAAATTAATCCTGAGTTTGAATATTTCGCTGTTGGCGGTCGAGAGTTTACATTTTCTAATCCTTTCTTAATGTCGGAAGCACGTGTTTGGATGTTTTTTCAATTGGGCGATAAGATCGGCAAGCGTCAGCAGATCAATCAGAAAGATTTTGAACTCACTAATTCTCTTCAGGATCAGATGAAAGAGGGTGTCATCAAGGAACTCTTTAAGACTCTTGTGAGACTTCGTCAGATCAACACCGAACTTGAGCAATACAAAAATTCACTTTCAGTTTTTAAAGATATTCTCAATCGCTACACTTCTAGAAAATATCTCTCCCCGGAGCAACAAGTTGAAGGCAACATTGCTCGCATTGCCCGGGACCATTATGAAATGAGACTTAAAATTATTGAGAAAGAGCAGCAATATCTTATTCTGAGTACCAAAGAAGCCACTCGCTTTGCCTGCAACTTTAGCAATATATCTCTCGGTGAGCTTGATCTAAATTTTCCCGACGCAAAAACCTTCTTTCCGAGTGATATCCAGTACAATACCGCATTGAAGTCTCATGAGAAGAATATTCAGAAAAAGGTGGCAGAGCTTAACTTAGAGAATGCCAAAGTCATTCCCGATTTGAAAATCGGACCTATGGCACAATCCTATACCACCTCTGGGTCAACATTTGTGACTGCTGGGGTTGCGTTTGTCCTCCCTTTACCAATTCTTGATCGTAATATTGGGGCCAGGCAGCTTGCAAGTGTGGAAATTTCACAAGCAAGTCTTAAGCGTCGGGTCCATGAGGAAATGCTCAAAGAAAATTTTGAACACAAGCATCAGCATTATAAAAAGTTTCTTGAAGTGTTAAAAGACAAAGAGGGAACTGATGATTTGAAGTCTAAGTTCTCTAGTGCTGCTCAGCTCTTTTATCAAGGGAAAATCTCTATTGGTTTAGTTATCGAGTTGCAGCGACAGATTCTTGAAATGAAAAATACCTATCATCAAGCGGAGATGTCGGCATTAATTGAACTCCTTGATATTTATGAGCTTACCGGCCAGCTTAAAGTCAACAAGATGCTTTCTTTGGTGGATTATTAAACCATGAAATATGCATTGCTTAGTTTTTTTCTTTTTCTGAGTGTTTCGGCTTTCTCCCAGGTGGGACCCAAGTATGCCATCGAAGAATTTTCGAAATCAAAAGGTTTGAAAGTTAATCCCAAGGCATTAAAGCGCATGGGTGCCGAAACTAAGATCATCAATAACTGGCCAATTACAGTGAATGAAGAGGCCATCGTTTTTATCAAAGATCAAACTTATGTCTATCTTGCCCGTGGAGATTATTTTTATCTGACTGAGGTCAAAGTAAGAAAGATGAGTGCCATCATTTGGGAGATTAGCGGAGCTGGAGTGAAAAGCGGCGATGTACTTTTATCTAAAAAAGCTGAATTGCTCCACTTAGGACAAATCATGAATAAGGCAGACGAGTAAAATGCTAGAAAAACTTGTCCGATTTTCCATCAATAATCCTCTCATTATCTTTGCCATCACTGGCCTTATGGGTGTTTGGGGATGGGTTTCTTTCCGGACTCTTTCAATAGATGCGGTTCCTGATATTACTAACATCCAAATTCAAATTATCACCAATGTTGATGGCCTTGTGCCGGCAGATATTGAAAGACGAGTAACGTTTCCTATTGAATCATCCATGAACGGAATTCTTGGTGTTACTCAGATTCGCTCCATCACGCGCCTTGGGATATCCCACATCACTGTGATCTTTGATGATAACACGGACTTTTTTCGCGCGCGCCAATTGGTTTCTGAAAAGATTAGCACTATTGCTAATGACCTTCCGCCGGGGGTGAGACCCCACTTAGGACCTATTTCAACCGGCCTAGGGGAGATTTATCACTACTACGTGACGGCGAAAAAAAGTAAGACATTTAAAAATGATATGGAAAAGATGATGGAGCTTCGTGCCCTCCAGGACTGGTTTATTAAGCCACGTCTGATGCGCGTAAAAGGTGTAACCGAGGTCAACACTATTGGTGGTTACGAGAAGCAATTCCACATTCAGCCCTCACTGGATAAAATGAACTACTATGGAATTCACTTTAAGGATTTATCTGAAGCGGTTACTAATAATAATTATAATGTAGGTGGTGGATACGTTCAGCAAAGTTCGCAGTCATTTCTTATTCAGGCCGAAGGATTATTGCGTAATATTGAAGATATCGAAAATATTCCCCTCAAAGTGAGCAAAAACCTTCGTAATTTAAAAATTAAAGATGTGGCCATCGTGAAACTTGATACAGAGCTTCGCAACGGGGCCTCTCTAGTGAATGGGGAAGAAGCGATTCTTGGAACTATCATGATGCTCATGGGTGAGAATAGTCGTACCATCTCCTCTCGCGTCCACGACGAAGTCCAAAAGATTCAGGCCGGTCTGCCAGAAGGTTTCGAGATCAAAACCCTCTACAACCGCTCTGAGATGGTGGATGAAACTCTCTCAACTGTTTTGCATAACCTTCTTCATGGGTCTTTGCTTGTTGTTGTGTTCCTCTTGCTCTTAGTCGGTAACATGAGGGCGGCATTGATCACAGCACTCACCATTCCGCTCAGCTTGCTTTTCACTTTTATCATTATGAAGACCAGAGGTGTATCCGGAAATCTCATGAGTTTAGGAGCTCTTGATTTTGGTGTGATCATCGATAGCGCAGTTATCGTTATTGATAGCTGCATTAGACATCTGGCCGATAAACGCAAAGAAATGGGTCGTACCCTGACCCGTCCTGAAATAAAACTATTTGTAGGAGACGCGACTTCTAACATCTTACGTGCGGCCTTATTTGGACAAATCATTATTATCGTGGTGTTTGTTCCGATCTTGAGTTTAACCGGTGTGGAAGGGAAAATGTTTATCCCTATGGCCCAGACATTTATCTTTGCGCTAGTTGGAGCACTCTTCTTATCTTTCACGACCATTCCCGCCCTTGCAGGGCTTATCCTTCAGGGTGACATTAGTGAGAAGAGTCCTTTTCTCATGCGCTGGATGGAGAAACTTTTTGTTCCAATGTTTGCTAAATCATTAAAGCATATGCGTCCCATCCTTCTCACCATTGGCATCCTTCTGGTTTCAAGTGTGGCGATTTTCTCCACCATTGGTGGTGAGTTTATTCCTTCACTGGATGAAGGATCTCTGGCCCTTGATATTGTTCGGCCAGTAAGTATCAGTTTGGATAAATCAATTGAACTTCAGCGATTGACTGAAAAACTTATTTTAGAAACTCCAGAAGTTGAAAATGTCTTCTCAAGAATTGGAACATCGGCCATACCTGCGGATCCGTCTGGTGTGAATTTAGGTGATACCTATGTGAGCTTTAAGCCTAAGAATAAGTGGCGCAAAGGTATGAATAAAGAAAAACTTGTCAGTGAAATCACTTCAAAGCTTGAAAGTGAAATCTTGGGCCAGCAGTTCATGGTTACTCAGCCGATACAGATGCGTTTTAACGAGCTTCTCCAGGGAACTCGAGCCGACGTGACAATTAAAATTCTCGGAGATAATTTTGACGAGCTGGAGAAGTTATCTGTTGAAATTATGAAAACGGTGAGAGACCTCCCGGGGATTGGACAGGTTCAATACCAATCACAGGGTTCAACTCCACTGCTTCAAGTAAAAACTGAGAAACACGAAATTCAGCACATTGGTTTTGGTAACAGTTACATCCTAGATCCCATCGGTCACGCCTTCAAGGGCGAAGAAGTTGGATACATTTTTAATGGAATCCAGCGCTTTCCTATTGTTGTTCGCCTGAGTCACGATGACCGTGATAACCTCGCAAGTATTAAGCATCTTCCTATTGGTTTCTTTGATGGACTATTCCTTCCTCTTGATCAGGTAGCAGATATTAAGTTCATAGATTCTTATCACTCGATTTTTCGCGAATCCGGAAACCGAAGAAGTGCCGTTCTCATTAATCTGTCTGGGATTGATGTGGAGAGTTTTGTCATCAATGCCAAGAAAGTCATCGAAGATAAAATTAAACTTCCTTCAGGGCACTTTATCGAATGGGGCGGCAATTATGAAAACCTTCAACAGGCCAAGAAACGTCTTTCGCTGGTAGTTCCTATAACTTTGGTTGTGATCCTTTTGATTCTTTACACAGCATTTGGAAACTGGGGTCAATGTTTTCTGGTTTTCTCATGTGTTCCGATGGCATTGATAGGGGGAGTATTTGCTTTGAAGATTGCAGGGATGCCTTTTAGTATTTCATCCGGTGTGGGTTTCATTGCCCTATCTGGAATCGCTGTTCTCAATGGTGTGGTGCTCATTAGTTACTTCAATCAACTTAAGCTTGAAGGGATGACTGGCGAAGCATTGGTGAAGAAAGGAACTATGCTGAGGCTTCGGCCAGTGCTACTTACAGCACTTGTAGATGCTTTCGGCTTTTTGCCGATGCTTTTATCTACTGGACTTGGGGCAGAGGTTCAGAAGCCGCTGGCGGCGGTGGTTATCGGTGGAATAATTACATCCACGGTTTTGACTCTGATTGTTTTACCTATTTTGTTCAAAATTTTTGAACATAGAATTGGAGTGAGCTCTCACTCCATGGGGCATTAAAAACAGGGATACTTAAGATACGACTGTGCTAACTAGTCAGGTATGATTCACTCAACCTTTTTCAGATTTATTCGATAAGTCAGTTAGATATGACCGACTTAGAAGTTCTGAATTTTATTTCCCTCAAAATGTTCTACGCAGTAATGTGTGGATTCATTGTGGGTGTTGAAAGAAAACTCAATCACGCGCCAGCAGGTTTTAAAACTCAAATCTTGGTATGTGTGGGTGCCATGCTCTTTACATGTATCCCCACAATTGTTGGGCCTTCTATGATCCCAGAAACTGCACGGGTAATCGCTCAGATTATTACGGGTGTGGGATTTTTGGGTGCAGGTGCGATTATGAACAGAGGTGGAGATAAGCGAAGTGTAGCAGGTCTCACCACAGCTGCCTGGATCTGGTTTACCGCTGCTATTGGAATTTTAATTGGTACTGGCCATGGTCTGGTGGCCATCTTTGTCACTGTGACTTTAGTCGCTGTAATTTCATTTGCCCGCTATGTAGAACATAGATTCTTTTCCGATACTTACCAATCTCATGACGAACTTCCTCCAGTTGAGAAGCCCAAAGACCATATTCGCAAGGCCGGCTAGACTATACAGAGTTTTAGAGGCAGACTCATCTCAACTCTAAAATTGGATTGTGTAAATGGAATGGGCTAAAGTCGCGTCTGGAAGTGAAGGCCTTGAGCTCTTTACCCGTGAAGGTGAATATCTGGTGAATGTTGATGGCAAAGAACTCATGAGTAGCTATTGCCATGTCTCTGAAGATGCCTTGGCCACAGTTTCTAGGCGATGTACCACTCTGGCCATGCCCCAAATTATGATCGGCGGTTTGGGTCTTGGATTCACACTTGCCGCATACATCAAAGAATTTGGCGATGGTGCCGAGTTATCAGTTGTAGAAAAATCTCCCGATATTATTCATTGGTACAATACCTACACAAAAAGAAATTCAGTAGGGGATTTAGACGACTCTAAAGTGAATTTCATCTGCAACGATATTTCAAAATACAATCCGCAGAAACGCTTTGATGTAATTGCTCTTGATGTAGATAATGGGCCTGAAGCAATCTGTGGCGCACACAACCAAACTCTTTATAATCGCCCAGGTCTTAAAAGAATTTATGAACAGCTCAATCCTCATGGCACACTTCTTTTGTGGTCAGCTTTTGATTCTGAATCCTATATTGAAGATGCAAGGCAATCTGGTTTTGAGGTTTCAACTGAGGTCGTAGATATTCCGGAAACTGGATGGACTCACTACATCTTTATTTGTAAAAAAAACTGATATGGCCGCTAATCTCTCAACTCTTATTGCTCCTTTTAAATTAAATCAGTTCCAAGAATGTTTTATTCAAAATAGACCATTTCTAGTACCTGAAGTTCATCCAGCTGGGATTCAGAAACTTTTAGAATTACCATTTTTAAGTTCACTGGAATCTCTATTAGAGCATTGGACTAAAAGCATTCAAGTTCACCTGCCAGATTTAAGAGATGAGGCGAGCTCCCTTGATACTGATTCAGAAGGTGCATTGAGTTTTTTTGAGCAGGGAATGGGTTTGCTCTTCAATGATGCTCAAGAACTCTCACCTGTGCTTGAGAGCTGGATTCAAGGGATAAAAAAAGATCTTGGTGTTTCGGCCATGACTTATGGGCGAAACCTTATTTACGCTACTCCTGATGGTCAAGGGAGCGCTCCCCACTTTGATCAGAACATCAATTTTGTTCTGCAAATAAAAGGGATTAAGAAATGGAGAGTTGCTACTAATACTCACCTTATTAATCCACTGACTAGACA
>CAMDDI010000137.1 GCA_945890905.1 Bacteriovorax stolpii | reverse complement strand
CTTCTTAAACCACCTCTCACCGTGAGATAGTTATTTCCCTTAGAAGAATAAGTGACACCTAATCCTCCAGAGTATTCATTTCCATCGTCCCCTAAGATCATGGCATTGGGGTCTGAAGTGGTTGTGTACTCTTCATTGGTATATGGAGTGTAACGAAACATTCCTTCAAGAGTGTACTGAAGTTGATCCACAGGTTTGAAAGCGTACTTAAGACTTAAGAATGTTGATTCCACACCACTGCTTGTGGGAGTGGTGGTTAAATTGGTAGTGGAATCAACCAGAGTTGAGCTATTTTTACGGTATCGGACACCAAACCCAAATTGCAGATCACTGGTGGCCCCATAGTAACCAGATACTTCACCTTGAATACGGTTGAATTTATTTCCATCAGCTAAGGTTTCACCCTTGCCAGTTTTATCTAAGGGCTTTGATGTTTGAAAGTAATCTCCACCAAGATTAAATTGGTAGCCTTTCTTTTTGAGTAATTTTGTCGAGGGAACATAGCTTGTCTGCGCAAAAGCAGCATGTGCTAGGATGGCACTCAAAATGAAGAAGATTGATTTCATCCCCAAATTATACGGGCACTGGGTTTGTTTGTAAAAAAGTGTTGGCAGGTTTCTCAAAATTCACCAAAGCAGCTTCGCGGTACCAGATGCCATTACTTTTTGAGAAGAGACAAATGGACTCGTAAGACAGAGAAGTGAATTCTTGAAACTCTCTTCGGGCCAGCTCAATGGAAGAATGAAGGTCATAGGTTTCATTGTAGCGACCAATGGTGAGAAAGGTTTTCTTTAAATCTTTCATCTTTTTGGTCCTATCAGAAATGTAGGACTGACAGATAGCAAAGAGAGACTCTTGGCAGAAAGATAAGTCTTCTTCTATGACCGGATTGAGATAGAGAATTTTGTTCTTTTTATACTCATGAACATCCATACCTGTAAATTTCAGAGAATGATTGGCGGTATTTTCAAAGAAGAAGGCTTCAAGCTCTTCTTCTAACTCACCTTTGAGCTTTTTAACTTCACTGGCCTCGATTTCAAAAGGAGGAATAATGGGCAAATGAAGATAAGGAGTGTTGTGGTACTTGGGATCAAATCGAGAGCGGAAGCTTTCAATATTTTTTGCGAAAGAATTATCTTGGAAAAATGTAAGACCAACAAAAAGCTTTGTGCTCATGGGGACCCCCAGATCTCCCTTTATTTTAAGAGGGTATGACCAGGATCACAAACAAAATATGAGGGGGCAGATACTCCCCCTCCTCATTCTACTACTTTACAGGTTCAAAGACGGCAGCTGAACCCATTTCTTCTTCGATTCTCAGAAGTTGATTATATTTCTCGATTCGATCAGAACGAGAGGCAGATCCAGTTTTGATGTGACCAGCACCCGATGCTACGGCCAAATCAGCAATGAATGAATCGGCCGTTTCACCCGAGCGGTGAGAGATAATGGCCTTAAAACCATTATCAAAAGCAAGTTTCAAAGTATCAAAAGTTTCAGACAGAGAGCCGATTTGGTTTACTTTAACCAAAATTGCATTCGCTTCTTTTTGGTCAATTCCGCGCTTTAGAATTTTTGCATTAGTCACAAACAGATCATCTCCCACGTTCACCAGTCTATTTCCCAATTGAGCTTGAAAAGCAATGAAGCCCTTCTGATCACTTTCATCAAATCCATCTTCAATAGAATAGATGGGTGCAATTTTTGTCATGTGATCGTAGTAAGGAATCATTTCTGCTGACGTGTATTTCTTCCCTTGCATCTCATACAAGCCATCTTTATAAAATTCAGAAGCAGCACAATCAAGAGAAATGGAGATATCAGTTCCAGCTTTATACCCGGCCTTATCAATGGCCATCAAAATGCATTCAATAGCTTCATCGTGGGATTTTAAACTTGGAGCAAAACCACCCTCGTCACCCACATTGGTTGAATAACCTTTTTCATCTAAAACTTTTTTCAAGTGATGAAAAACTTCAACTCCCGCTCTTAAATTTTCTGAGAAGCTCTTCTTCATATGAGGAACAATCATGAACTCTTGAATATCTAAGTTATTCGATGCGTGTGCTCCCCCATTGATGATGTTCATAAGTGGAGTTGGCAGGCGCAGTTTTCCCACTGCATTGGGAATTTTTAAATCTTCAAAGAGGTAGCGGTAGATAGGTTTATTTTTTTCAAGAGCAGCGGCCCGGCAGATTGCCATAGACACACCAAGGATGGCATTGGCACCGAGCTTATCTTTATTTTCTGTTCCGTCCAATTCAATCATTAAATGATCTAGAGCTCTTTGTTCAAAAACACTTTTTCCCATGAGTTTAGGAGCAATGATTTTATTTACATTATCAACGGCCTTGAGAACACCTTTACCCATAAACTTTGATTTATCGCCATCACGAAGCTCTAGGGCCTCACGACTTCCAGTTGAAGCACCAGATGGTACTGAAGCTCGGCCAATGATTCCTCGATCAGTCACCACATCAACTTCGATGGTTGGATTTCCGCGTGAATCCAAAATTTGACGGGCATGTACTTTAGTAATGGTACTCATAGAGGCTCCTTTGAAAGTGCCCTTATTCTACCTAAGTCCTAAAATTTGGAAAGACTGTTGGCGGCGCGTTCTTTAAGCCGCTTTTTTGAGATGTGCCACTGCCCATTCAGGCGGTTTGAAACTTGTTCTTGGGAATGGAAGCTTATTAGAAACAAATTCTTCAAAGAATGAAGGAACATAACCTGTCGGAACCATTTCACCTATGTATTTGCCTGTCTGAGGATCTTTTCCGGTTTGAACCCAACGGAAGATATCTCGCACCACATAACGTCCGTGCTCATCTACACCTAAAACTTCAGAGATGTGAGAAGTTCGCCGTCCACCATCATGATAACGAGCACACTGAACCACAATCTGAACTGTGCTTCCCACCATGGTGCGAATGGCATCAGGTGGAATTTTTGTTTCGCCCATCAGACAAAGGGTTTCAAGACGAGTACATGCACCTGTTGGACTATTAGCGTGAACAGTTCCCATAGAACCGTCATGACCTGTTCCCATTGCATTTAAAAGATCAAGAGCTTCTGGACCTCTGACTTCCCCTACGATAATCCGGTCAGGGCGAAGTCGAAGTGCTGATTCCATAAGGTCACGGATGGAGACTTCTTTAATACCTCGATCAGGCTGGGCCTTACGTGTTTCAAACCGAACAACGTGATCGGCCTTCACTTGAAGTTCTGCCGCATCTTCAATAATAAGAAGGCGCTGATGCTTGGGCATTCTTCCACCCAAAACATTGAGCATAGTGGTTTTACCTGAACCGGTTCCTCCACTCACAATAGTATTTTTTCCCAGGTACATAATGCAATCTAAGAAGCGTGCACCTTCAGGAGATACAGAACCAAAATTAATAAGATCTTTGAGTCCGAGTTTTTCCTCGGAGAATTTACGAATCGCAACTGTAACACCTGATGTGGCCATGGGTGGAATAACAACTGCGATACGCGAGCCATCAGGTAGTCGGGCATCAAGGCGTGGATTATCAGCATCTATGACTCGACCCACACGTTGGGCCACTGCCCGCATTGAGGCCATAAGTGATTCATCGTCAGCAAATTTATTAGGAACGCGTGAGACCATCCCTTTTCTTTCAACGAAAATTTCAAAAGGTCCATTGATCATAATCTCAGACACCGTAGGGTCTTTGAGCAAGTCTCCGATGGGAGACAAGAGATTAGCAATGGCATCCTGAAAAACACTACTCATTTACGATGTCCTTAATATTCTTTCGGCGTCCAAGGTGCTGGTTCATTTTTGTCTGAAGCAATTTCACGCTTAGGCTGGGCCTTCTTCATCACAACAATTTTTCCGTCGATTTTTGAACTTGGGCAGTAGAAAGCAAACTCTCCGGGCTTATCAAAAGTGGCTTCACCTTCAGAAACTTTACCTTTATTCGCGGCCAAGAAAACCTTGTGGGACTCCACAATCATGCACTGGGGTTCTTCAAGAGTTGAAGTGACATAAAATTTAATTTGTTCCCCTTCAAAGACCGAAACTGTTTTAGGGTAATAACCCTCTTTGGTGACGATGATAGAAACTTCACGCCGAGGTTTAGCTCTTTCAGTCAGGGCATAGGCCATGCTGGAAAAAACAATAAAAAGAATCGCGAACTTCATACCATCCCCTTTGTTCATAAATTCGTATCGGTACAAAGGGCTCAAGTATTAAGTTTCTTATTGGATGACGTGGATCAATCTCCGAGCGTTTTGATCGCGTAATACGCAGGAGTCTCGTAAGGGTGGGTTTTCTTAAGCGCAGCAATAACTTCTTCAAGTTTTGAGTCCTCACAAACCATCTCAATTTTGAGCTCTTCCACTAATTCTAGTTCACCCAGTTGACCAATTGCAGGATTGCTTCCCTTAAGAGGACGAAACTGACCCAAACCTTTAATTTCAAAAGAGCAAAAATCGTAATTTCCTATCCGTCCGGCACCAGCAGCAAACATAGCTTCCTTCACTATTCTAGCAGCATCAACAGGAACATAAAAAGAGAGATGAATCATATGGGCCTCATGAAGAAATTTTAAGATCGTTCCAACAAAAACTTACACACACATTATGAAAGGAAAACATACTAGACAGGTCTTTTTCATAAAGAAAGAATATCTCACGCTTAACAAAATCCTAACACAAGTACGTGTTCGAGATCATGGAGGATATAAATGATCAATTCAATGAAGATGACAGCTCTTGCACTAAGCATGACTGTAGCTGGTTCTGCTCTAGCCTGCAGCATTCAAGGCCAGGGCAATGGCGGCTTTTTACCTGAGAATGATTTCTATATTCCTGCAAACTCAAAAAGTGTTAGCGGTGGAATTACTGAAGCTCAGTTCAATTCATTGATCGATAAAGTTCAGAAAGTTTACGAGCCAATCGTTGCAAGCGCAGGTGGAAAACTTGTTATTGACCGTAAATGGAAAGACGGAACTGTGAATGCTTACGCGTCTCAGTCTGGAAAAACTTGGTCAATCGCTATGTTCGGTGGTTTAGCTCGTCACGAGACAATTACTGAAGACGGTATGTCTCTGGTAGTATGTCACGAATTAGGTCACCACATTGGTGGAACTCCTAAAGTTGGTGGCAGCTCTGATGATTCAGGCGGTTGGTGGGGCGGATCTTCTTCAAGTGGATCTGATAGCTGGGCATCTAACGAGGGCCAAGCTGATTACTTCGCTAACTTAAAATGTCTGCGCAAAGTATTCTTAAATGATGATAACGCTGCAATCGTGGCCAAGCTTAATGCTCCAACTCCTCTTGTTTCAGCTTGTCGTAAATCTACTAAGAACAATGCTGACGATATGAATCTTTGTATCCGTGCAAGCATGGCCGGAAAATCTGTAGCGAATTTGTTCTCAGCTCTTTCTAGCTTACCAGATACAAAATTCGATACACCGGATCCTAAAGTTGTAACAGCGACTAACGATGCTCATCCTAAAGCTCAGTGCCGCTTGGATACATATTTCCAAGGTTCACTTTGTGATGTGAGTTTCAATGAAGATGTTTCAAACACAGATGAAAACAAAGGCACTTGTTCTGTTGCTAACGGTGACAAGATCGGTAATCGTCCTCTTTGCTGGTTCAAACCTAAGAAGTAATTGTTTAGAAAATAAAAATACAAAGGGCAGCTTCGGCTGCCCTTTTTATTTGGGCCTACAGACTAGACTTAGGAATTGTATGAAAAATTTTGGATTACTACTTTTTTTTCCCATACTCGCATTTGCAGACTTTCTCCCTCATAACTCTCAGAAAATTCCCGCCTCGCAAAAAGGAACAGGTCTTACTGAAGAACAGTTTAATAAGATCATCGATAAAGTTGAAAAAGTTTACGCCCCAGTGGTTTATAACTACGGTGGTATTTTATGGATCTGGCGCAAGTGGAATGATCCTACAGTAAACGCTGGGACATACCGGGTTGAAGGAGATTTCAATTGGTATGTGAATCTCTACGGTGGTTTTGCCCGCCATCCCATGATTACTGAAGATGGTTTTGCTCTTGTGGCCTGTCATGAAATTGGACACCACATAGGTGGGGCACCTAAAAAAGAAATCGAACCTATACCCTTCTGGGCAGGAGCTGAAGGTCAGTCAGATTACTGGACCACTCTTAAATGTTTAAGACAAGTTTTCGCTATGGATAACAGTCAAGAGGCCATCGCAAATTTAAATGTTCCAAAAATTGTAATAACAGAATGTCAAAAATCTTTCAAAACTGATTGGGAAAGTGCTCTTTGTATAAGAACCAGCATGGCGGGGCTTAGTGTGGCCAATGTTATGGCCGATACTCAAGAGATTTCTTTGCCAAGCTTTGAAGATAAGGATCAAACTGTAGCTACTTCTACCATCAATTCCCATCCCTCACCTCAGTGCCGACTAGATACTTATTTTCAAGGCTCCATCTGTCCAGTGAGTTCATATGTTTGGATATCTCAAGAGAATGCGGTAACTGGAACATGTCATCCAAGTCTTGGATACACCCGAGGAAATCGTCCACTCTGCTGGTATACTCCTTAATTTTTCACAAAAAAAAGGGCCACTTACGTGGCCCCTTTTAAGAATCTATTCTTTCAAAAGACTATTTCTTTTTAGCTTTTGGAGCAGCTGTTGGAGCTGGAGCAGCTTGTGCTTTAGCAGCGTCAGCAGCTTTAGTCACTTTGAAGAGTTCAACTTCAAATACAAGAGTTGCACCACCTGGGATCTTAGGAGGAGCACCAGCTTCGCCGTAAGCAAGATCAGCAGGAATAACAAACTTAGTTTTTCCGCCTTCTTTCATCAATTGAACGCCTTCAGTCCAACCCTTGATTACACGGTTAAGTGGGAAAGAAATTGGCTTTCCACGCTCAACAGATGAATCAAATACTGTACCGTCAGCAAGAGTACCATGGTAGTGAACTTCAACAACGTCTTCAGCTGTTGGAGTTGCTCCTGTACCTTCTTTGATAACTTTATAAGCAAGACCAGATGCTGTCTTAGTAGCACCTTCGTCTTTAACAAATTTTTCTAAGAAAGCCACACCAGCTTCTTTTTCTTTAACAGCAACTTTATCCATACGAGCTTTGAAAACTTCTTGGATGCGGTTTTGATAAGTGGCCATATCAACTTCAGATTTTTCATTTTTAGAAGCTTGAGCAACACCTTTATAAAGTGCAGAAAGCTCTTTATCTGAAAGGCTTAAACGCTGAAGGTTTCCACCAAGCATGTATCCCATAGCATAAAAAGTTTTATCATCTTCTGACTCTAGTTTGATTTTTTTAGGATCATTAGAGTTACAAGCAGTCATAGAGAGAGCGAAAACGAAAAGGCTTAAATAAACCCAAGTTTTTTTCATAGAGAGCAATCCTTTGTTGATTAAAAACAGGTAAAGAATAACTTTATTTCCGTGGCTTTGCCAATAATTCCGAATGGGGATGAAATGGTCTATCGGAGGCATTCCATAATAAAACGATAAGACTCACTGCGCCGACAGCAGTAACGATGAGCCCCACAGGAATCTCTGCACCAAAGATAGGAAACTGATAGCAAAGATAATCCATCACCATAAGAAAGAGTCCATTCACTAAACTCCCCCATAATAACTCACCCTTTAGATCAAATTTTGTGAACCAAAGCTCGCGCGCCACTATGGGAAAGATTAAACCTAAGAATGAAAATGCTCCAAATAGGCTGACCACCACAAAAGTGGCCAGAGAAACAGAAAGAAAAAGAAATGCATAAAGTGATTTCTCTTTTAATTTCCAGTTCTGAGAGATCCCTTCTCCTAAAGAAAATAAATTCAGCTCATTCCAAAAATACCTAAGTCCCACTAAAAGCAGAAGCTCAGCAAGAATGAGAATCAAAAGAGCTTGAGAATGAACAAAACGAAAATGTCCAAACCATAACTCAATGGGAAAAGGAAGATTGAAGGCAAGAAAGAGAAATTGCCACAACGAAAAGATCACGCCGACAAATAAGTTAAATGTTAGACCCAAAAGTACTAAGCGCTCGAAGCGCATTTTGCCTTTGAGCATTTTGGTGAAGGAGAAACCAAATAAAACAAAAAGAGGTAATCCTGAGAGTAAGAAATAGAGTGGATTATGGGCCCATCCAAAATAGAGAAGTGCTGAATGGAAAACGAGCATCCACAAGATGGCCACACCATCAAAGCCAAGTGTTGATGGACTTGCAAGAATGTTGCGGGTACCGAGCTGAATGAAACTTCCGGTCTGCGAAATCAGGACCCCACAGATAAAACTACAGAGAATCCTGAGAATAACATAATCCATTATGTGCCTCTCTTTATCCAACCAGTCTGTAAAGTCAACTTGAGAAGATCCCACCCTGGCGGAATCCAAGATAGATCATGTTCAATCACCAAAACATTTTTTTTATGCTCCAATAGATTTCTGCAAATTAATGAGAGCACATCTTTTTTCTTATCATCTAAAAACTGAGATGGTTCATCCAGAAGATAAAAGTCACTTTCACAAGACAATGCAATTGCTAGTTTTAAGGCCTGGTTTTCTCCACCAGAAAGTGTTGAAAGCAAACGATCTTCTTTTTCATTCAGACCAAAAGCATTCCATAGTCTTTCAAGTCGCTCTTTTATTAATTGATCCTTACGGGCATTCAAAAGAATTTGCTTCGTTTTGGTCAAGGAGCGGTCATAAAAGTGTTCGAGTGGTTTTTGTTCTAGATAAACCGCATCAGGATATTGCTGTCGAATATATTTTGAAAGAGTGGTCTTCCCCACTCCGTTCTCACCGATTAAAAGAAAACCAAGACCCTCTTTGAGTGAGAACTTTAATTCACAACCTGCGTGAGGTAAAAATCGAGGATCATTTATTTCGATGTTAATCATATTATTTCTTATCCAACATAAATTCCCAGGCCTCTAATTGGGTGATACCCGGAACAAGAGCTCCTGGGTAAACAAGAGTATCGTGAAGAGG
>CAMDDI010000136.1 GCA_945890905.1 Bacteriovorax stolpii | reverse complement strand
CCAGACCAGATTAAAGGTATTCGCTTCTCTCACCTGACAAATATGGGAGAGTTGGATGAATTAGAAGACGCCAATATTCAAAAGGGACTGGAGTGGCTCAATCGCCAAAAATCTCAGGACTACCTCTCTACTGAATTTCTCTGCAAGCTTCACGAAAAACTATTTATCGATGTCTGGAGATGGGCCGGAAAATTTAGAACAGTGGAAGTGAATCTCTCAAAAATCCGCTCCCATGATGTGGGCCCTCAACTCAAAAACTTTTTTGAAGATGTAAAACTCTGGATTGAAGGAGGAAAAATGAGTTGGGATGAGATCTCGGCAGAGATGCATCACAGACTGGTGAGCATTCATCCCTTTCCCAATGGGAATGGACGAACCACCCGCATTTTTACTGAGTACGTGCAGAAAAGAAATAACCAACCAGTGACCAGTTGGAGTGCTTCTCTGGCAGAAGCACCAAAAAAAAGAAGAGACACTTACATCAAGGCCCTCAAAAAAGCTGATGATTGCGATTTTACTTTGCTCATTGAATTTATGAGAGAAAAAAAATTTTAAGCTTTCAACGATTTTTGGATCCATAATGGCGCCCTAGAGATTAATAATCCCACAAGCAATTCTTTCTCCAGAAGCTCCAGAAGGTTGAGTGGCTAAATCGTCAGCTTTCCCATGAATAATCACTGACTTTCCAACTAGCAGTTGGACTTCTTCTGTAGGAATGCCTTTGAAGAAGAGTTCCGAATGGGCCACTCCTTTTTTATTAGACTTAAGATTTCCCCAATCCCCTAAATGCCTTTCAATATGCTTGGGACCACCATGTGCCTTTTTGTGAGGATTGAAATGCTCACCCGCAGATTCAAATGTTGGTCCCTCACATAAACCATTTTCATGCACATGAATCCCATGGAAAGAATTCGGTTTAAGGCCAGTTGCGTGAATGGTGACCTTGAGTCCTGAAGCACTCTCTTTAATTGAAATGTTGGCCTTCACATCCTGATTGGGCGAAGTAAGAGTTGAAGTAGCTGCGTAGATGGAGAAACTTCCCATAAGAACCAGACCAATTATCGTCATTTTGCGCATAAATCCTCCTATGATTTAACTGATGAGATCTTAGCCTAAAGAAGAAGCCTGAATGAAGCATAGGGAGTGGAATTTCATGGAATCTTAAGCTTTACATAACGCACAGCTTCGACGGCGCGAAGATTTGACAATAAATGTATCAACCTTTTTCTCTTGGAATCTTGAACGTAAATCATTGGCCCAAAGACCGGGTTATGAAAAATAAATTTTTATCGTTGTGAGAAATCTGGCCATGGTGAGGTTCACTCAGCATTGCCAGTCATGAGTAGACTTTGTCAGTTGTGTTTTAGATAATAAATTATCTATGACTACTAAAACCTCATCTTCCACTTCCTGGTGGAAGAATGCCGTTATTTATCAAATCTATCCCCGGAGTTTTAAGGACTCTAATAATGATGGCATTGGTGACCTTCAAGGCATCATTCAGCAAGCTGACTATCTCTCAAGTTTAAATGTGGATGCGGTCTGGATCTCCCCTTTCTTTAAGTCACCCATGAAAGATTTCGGGTATGATGTGGCCGACTACCGGGACGTTGATCCCATGTTCGGCAAAACTGAGGATTTCAAGCAACTATTGGATGTTTTTCATAAGCGCGGGATAAAAATCATTATCGATATGGTTTTAAATCATTCCTCTGATCAGCATGCCTGGTTTAGTGAGAGTCGTCAGAATAAAAAAAATGAGAAATCTAACTGGTATGTCTGGGCCGATGCAAAACCCGATGGCTCCCCTCCTAACAACTGGCTCTCAGTGTTCGGAGGATCCGCCTGGAGCTGGGATCCCCGCCGGGCCCAGTACTACCTCCATAACTTTTTAACTGAACAGCCAGATCTTAACGTGAGAAACCCTGAAGTCCAGAAGGCCCTTCTGGCAGATTGTAAATTCTGGTTAGATTTAGGTGTTGATGGATTCCGACTAGATGTGTGCAACTTCTACATCCATGATGAAAAATTACGGGATAATCCGCCGAGTGAGAAGGCCGTAAAGTTTATTGAGGGAGTTCCCAGTAACAATCCTTATAATATGCAGTCACATGATTTTGATATATGCCAGATTGAGAACTATGACTTTCTTAAAAAGCTGCGTGCCTTAACAGATGAATTTAAAGATCGCATTCTCATTGCTGAAATCTTTAATGATGGCAATCGTGACCTCATCCGAAATTACATCGAGCCCTTGGGTCCCCTTCATACTGCGTACTCATTTTCTTTTTTAGTGGATCAGTTTCCTCATGAGGCCTTGAAACTCAGCCTTGAAAAACTCACCTCGGGTACAACGCCGTTTTGGGCCTTTGGTAATCATGATGTTCCCAGAGTAAACTCGCGTTTTGCACCAGAGTTTGGGGGAGCTGAATTTTCAAAGCAGATATTTTCCTTTCTCTCTGTGGTGGGTGCAGGATTTTTTCTCTACCAAGGTGATGAGCTAGGTCTCCCACAAGCTGAAATTCCTTTTGAGAAAATCCAAGATCCTTACGGGAAAAACTTTTATCCCATATTCAAAGGTCGCGACGGATGCCGAACACCCATTCCTTGGGATGAATCAGCAAACTCAGGCTTCAATCTAAGTTTTGAGCCTTGGCTTCCTATTCCTACTGATCACAAATCTCTTGCCGCTGACTCACAAGATAAGAATCCATCATCACTTTTAAATTTAGTGCGGAGAATGTTTTCTGAGAGGAAAAACATTCAGGGTGTATTAACTGAACTTAAAGTCAAAGACGGACTGATTTCATTTAAGCGCGATACTTATTCTTGTTATTATAACTTCACTCCAGAAGTGTCTGTTTTTTCTCTCCACTCAATGGACGCACTACCCACTTTTTCTCATCATTATCATTTAGAAAATAATCAACTCACCTTAAAACCCTACGGATCCTTTGTAGGGAGGAGTCTTACGTGAATCTTATTCCAGCCATTTCAAATTTTGATTGGTCCATCATCGCTCTCTACTTCATCGGAGTGGGTATCATCGGCTACCTTGTGGGTAAAACCACTAAGGATGATGAAGATCTCTTCCTAGCTGGAAGAAGCCTAGGCTGGATGCCTATTGGGTTTTCACTTTTTGCTTCCAATATTTCCAGTACCAATCTTATTGGTCTAGCGGGGGCGGCCTATGCCAGCGGTATTGCTGTAGGAAATTTTGAATGGATGGCCAGTGTGGTCTTAGTCCTTGTGGCAGTAGTTTACTTACCCATTTATCTTAAAGCAAAGATCACAACCATTCCTGAGTTTCTGGAACTGCGTTTTGATTCACGCTCGCGCAAATATTTTTCTGCTATCACAATTTTCTTAAGTGTGGTGGTAGATGCTTCAACCGGACTCTATGCCGGATCATTAGTTTTAAAGACTTTCCTTCCGCAGCTCGATATTTTCATGACCTGTATCGTGATCTGTATTGTGGTGGCCTCATATACAACTTTCGGTGGTCTTAAGGCCGTGGTGTACACTGATGTGCTTCAGGCCAGTGTTCTTATTATTGGTTGCACCATGCTAACCTATGAAGTTTTCTCGCAATACAATTTTAGCTGGGAAGCGGTTGTGGCCACTTTACCTGCGAAGCATCTTTCATTAATTCGTCCCATGGATGATGCCCAGCTTCCGTGGCTGGGTACCATTACCGGTGTGCCCATCTTAGGCTTTTGGTACTGGGCGACTAACCAATATATAATCCAGCGTGCTCTCGGAGCAAAAAACTTAACACACGCCCGAGGTGGTGCGATGTGGGGAGCAGTTCTCAAAATCTTGCCTCTCTTTATCATGGTTATTCCAGGTGCTATGGCCGTTCACCTTATTCCTAACCTTCCGAATCCAGATATGGTTTTTCCGGCGATGGTAGCAAAGTTTCTTCCAGCAGGAATTGTAGGAGTGGTTTTAGCAGGTCTCATGGCAGCTACCATGTCGGCCTTGGATTCAACTCTCAACTCGGCCTCTACTCTTATCGTTCACGATTTTATTCAACCCTCTCGCCCGGCCTTAACTCATAAACAGATTGCAAAATATGGTCGCATCTCGACGATCATTCTCATGACATTTGCTGCTTTCTGGGCACCTATGATTGCTAACTTCGGTGGAGTCTTTAGCTACCTTCAACAGGCCTTCTCCATTCTTGTTCCGCCAGTGGCCGTGATCTTCTTCCTAGGTGTGTTCACCCGCATGGGTTCAAAGCAAACTGCATTCTTTACTTTAATCTTGGGCCACATTCTGGGGACAGGACTCTTTTTACTTAGCAAATTTGGTTATATCAATTTCCATTTCACTATCACAGCTGCCATCGCCACAGGACTCTGTGCTCTAATTTTTATCATTCTGGCCAAGGCCACTGGAGAAAGTATCCCTGCTGGAAGTGGTTTGACCTTTTCTAAGGTAATGGTTATTCCAGACAGAAGTCTGCCTTGGTACTTAGATTACAGGCTTCATGGAGCCTTGGTCCTTATGGTTATTGGTACTGTGGTGATTAAATTCTGGTAATCAAATAATTATTTTAAAGTTCCCAGTGTCTATCTTTTTGACACTGGGAAATCTCTTCACTTTCCCTTCAGATTTGCTACCCCCTCTCATAAACTGAGCTCAGTTTAAAATCATTTTGGGAGCTCTATGAAATCAATTCTTTTGGCGATGACAATGATAATGAGTGCCACGGCCTTTGCAGACGAATTTCATAGTGCTGATCTTCGCCGAGGAGACGTTTTGAGTATTGAGAATGATTATTGCGTGGTTGAAAGACAGATTAATGTCTCTAACAATGGAACAAGTGCTGCGATAGTTGCTCGTGGAACCATTGCTTGTAAAAAAACTTTGGATGATTCAATTGATGAAGGTCAGTACGTAAAAGCTCTTCTAAATGGCAATTCGGATACGAAAATTAACTGTCTCTTATGTGATACTTCAGTTTAAGAAAAAAAGACCCTCTAGAAGAGGATCTTTGCAATTTAATACTTAATTAAAATCTTCTACGCATTCCGTTTCAACTGGGACCATTTGATTTTCTCTCACGCTGATTTTGCTCCAGCAAATGTATGTAGTACCAAATTCAACCGACGCGATAATTGAAGTCTTAAAGCTCACTACTGCTAATAATGAATCAGCAGACTCAGACTTGATTTGAAAACTGCTAGCCTCTTTAGGAATTTTTCGAGAATCAATTCTCTGGCCTCTTACTCCGAAATCTCTAAGGATCTCAAGGCGTGCAGTTTCTACAATTTGATTACGTGAGTAATTTCCGAATTGCTGAGCTTGAGCAAAAGCAGATACCAACATCAACGTAGCAAGAATAATCAATTTTGTTTTCATAGGTACTCCGAAAAAAGTTGCTCCATTAATACCAAGAGTATTGGTCTTTTGAAGTCAGTGTGAACAAATTACATACATATTCTTATGCCTGTACGCTCTCCTTTAGTTGCAGCATCCAGAGGATAGCTATCCCCATTCACTAAAGCATTTCTCAATAGGCAGGGCCATTCTGGTTCGCAAGTATGATGTTGATACAGAAGATGATAGGACAAGAATGAAAAGAATCATAAGTTACATAAGTAACCCCAGATCATATTTTAAGAAGCCTGTTTAACAACTGCAATGCAAGATTTTATCTCGTTTTTTGACAAATCATATCGTCTAATTTTAAAGGATCAAATTATTGAGATGACTATTCAGAGGCAATTTTACTATGAAGGTTGTTCCTTCTTCTGGAGTGCTTTTAACTTCGACAGAGCCACCTTCCGCATCCACTAATCCTCGAACAACAGCGAGTCCTATTCCCCAGCCTTTTTGATGACTACTTTCAGCAGAAGCCGATCGATGTAAAAAATCAAAAAGATTCTTGATTTCCGTTTCCTGAAGTGGCTTACCAGTATTATGAACATGAAGCTCAAGATTTCCTGATTTTTTAGTTAAACTTATTGTTACGGGACTATCGGTATTTCCATACTTGATGGCGTTGGAACAAAGGTTTTCAACAATTCGACGAATCCCTGATGTCGACCAGTTACCCTTCAAATCTAGAGATGAATTGAAAATAAATCTATTCCCATGAATGACACTCAAATCTTTCAAAACAGAGGTAATCACCTCGCCTGCATCACACTCGTTTTCTAATGAAATTTTAAATTCATTTCTAATCCTACTAGCATCAAGAACATCTTTAAGCATTTCATCGGATTGCTGAAGCTTTGTTTTTATTCTTTCCGCCAAGCTTTTAACCGTATCATGCACTTCAGGATTTCTTTGAATCAATTCGGCCGTGATTAATGCAACCGACATCGGGGTTCTTAAATCATGGGCAATTGTAGCGACAAACTTTTCATATATCTCATGTTCAAATCTAGCTTTGTTTCGTTCACCGATGACCTTCTCACGCTGCTCCTCAATCTTCTTTCTTTCAGAGATGTCAAATCTGATGGCCGCATATTGAAAGGGGAATCCTTGTTTATCCAAATAAGGAATTATAGTGGTGTAGACCCAATAGTAACTTCCATCCTTGGCACGGTTATTAATCTCTCCGGTCCAAACATTCCCGGATGAAATCGTATGCCATAAATTTGAATAAAACTCATGTGGATGATGACCTGATTTAATGAGCCGGTGATTTTGTCCTAAAAGTTCTTCTCTTGAGTATTTAGAGATTTCACAAAACTTATCATTTACATAGGTGATATTACCCTTAACATCTGTAAACGCCATGATTGAGGATTCATTAAGAGCTTTAAGTAAGTCACGAAACGTAAGGCCCGGAGTTCGTTCATTGAGCGTGTCACTGAATTTTGTGGCGGCATCATTCACTGCTTGCTCAATTGAGCAAACAATAATCTCTCGTTCTATAGAGCTTAAAGGGGCTTCATCTTCCAACACATCACAAATGACTTGTCTCAAAATATGATATTCCATAATTAATTGATTGATGGTGTAGTTAAAACTACCGGCCCTATCCTTTCCGTGCTCTTCGCTAATACGAGTGCTTTCTTCTTTGTCGAATATTCTTCGGGCAGCAGTGAGATCAGTGGTATTAGAGAGGGCCTTAACTAATTGTGATAGATATTCGGGTAATGCATCTCTTAGAGCGAACTTATCTTGATGTTGAGCAGCCTTAATTTCAATATTGGCCCTTTTCTCCCAATCATTCATGATTTCAGGAATATTTTCTTTAAGCCTGTCTGAAGTTGATATGGCCAAAATCATCTCCCCATTTATCATTTAGTAAATAACACATAGCAGTTTAAAGAGGATAAGCAATCATAATTTAAATTAAGATTTATGACTATAAACACGTCTCTCACGCACGTGCACCATTTGGTACAATTATATAACTTAACAATTCAATGGGTTTTTTTGGAGTTTCACTTTGCTGACTACGGTCTTTTTATTGGCAATAAGCACTAATCATATTCAAAAAAAGCCCCGAGATTTCTAAGTCTCAGGGCCGGTTCGACTATAGATTCTTAAATGTATAAAACAAGTTTTCACGAGTCATAGTATCATCCCCAGGTCCTTGACGAGTCTCATGGAAGATACTTGCAGAAATAGATTTAACTTTCCCTGAATTGTAAAAAATAGATAATTCAATACTCCGTCCACCTATCTGAGCACTACACTTCTTGGGATTGAAAGCGAATTGGGCCCAAGTCACAATAATTTCCCCGTTGCGGCCTTTATCGGCGATGACCTGGCTTAATCGGCCAATTTGGGATTCACATTCGCCACCTAAAATATCTGTTGAACCGTTTGGACCTAGAAATTCAAGCTTAGGAGTTGTTCCGTCTAAGCTTATTTTGAGATTTCCAGTTTTCCCAACGTAAGTACCTTCTAATTTTGCGGCGACTTCTTTATACGCTTCAGGGATTGTTCCATCAGGAGTGGATACAACTTTACAACCTGTTAATAAGAACAAAGAAATTACTAGAAAACTGGGTAGAAGTGACTTCATATACATCCTTTTGTTGGTGGTACGACGATTCACTGATTATCTACTTTTTGAATGGTGGTCAACGGTGCAAAATTGCACCGGGAAAAAAGTAGAATTGCCCATTATCATTGTTAGGATTCAGTTAAATTTATCAATTAAGAACACCATTGTTATCTTTCTTAATTTTAATGATCTGTGTGAGTGCAGGAACCTGAACATAATCTTCCACCACCATTCCTGGTCCAAGAATGGAGTCCCCTCCCACAATCACTCCCTTACCCACTTTCACTTTCTTGGCATAAACCAAATGCTCGTCTTTAATTCTAAAAATCACATGTGAAGTAAGCACAGTCTTATGCCCAAAGATAACATCGTCTCCTACTTCTATCAGATTTCTATCAATCACTTCCACGTGAGGAGTCCAGATGACTCTTTTTCCAATTTTACTTCCCCAGGCCCTAAGCCATACTGAGTAAAGTCCAGGAACCATGTGAAGTGCCCTTTCAAAATAAGGAAAGGTAGTAAGAAAGATTTGAATCTTTAATTGCAGGACCCATCCTTCAACCCCTTTTCGTCCGATGCGATAGCGACCTTCTCGCGTGGGAAAAAATATATTCACTAGACGAGATGTCAGAAGTGGGAAGAGATACACCGAAAAAATAAACCATAGTGCAGCAAGCAGCGATGGATTCTTGATAAACATAATAAACGAGCTTAAAACCATTAAGCTCTGGGCCATGGGACAGATCGACATTTTATATTCAAACTCGTGGGCCCAATCAATTTTTTTCATAATTCTATTTCTCTTGTGGAAAGAGTTCTGAAAATAAAAAAAGCTCCAATCGGAGCTTAATTTATTGAGGATTTTTTGCACTTTTAACAAAGTTAAATGGTGCCCAGGACTGGACTTGAACCAGCATACTTTTTACAGTGCTACCACCTCAAGGTAGTGCGTCTGCCATTTCGCCACCTGGGCGCATTAAAGTGAGGCTTTGATTTCTTCAATTCTTCGGCCTGTACGGTGAGCTCTATTGGTGAGTG
>CAMDDI010000135.1 GCA_945890905.1 Bacteriovorax stolpii | reverse complement strand
TACTCACTTATCCTCTTTGATGAAATTGAAAAGGCCCATCCGGATTTTGCAGATATCTTACTTCAAATTCTAGATGACGGAAGACTAACCGATAATAAGGGTCGAACCATCAATTTTAAGAACACTATAATTATGATGACCTCAAACTCTAAAGATCCCAAGAGTGAGTTTAAACCAGAAGTACTAGGACGTATTGATAGTGTGCTCACCTTCCATGGTCTTGACCGAAGTATCATGAAGCAGCTCATTGATAAGCAAATTAAACAGATAAACGAACGGTTGAAAGGAAAAAAAGTTCAGCTTCGATTGGATGAAAAAGCCTATGGGACTCTAGAAGAACAAGGTTTTGATTTTCAATATGGAGCTCGGCCACTTCAAGGTGTCTTCCAGCGACTTGTAACCCGTCCATTATCTAAAAAAATTCTCCAAGGGGATTTGCAGGAGGGAGACATGCTCATGAGTTGGAATGGCCATGATATGATCTTAGGAAATCTTCAGTAACTCATAAGGTTATGGGAGTGAAATTGTTCATCACCATTTTATTACTGGTAAGCTTTTCAGTGAATAGCTCTGCTGATAGGAAATCTGATCATTTCGATGGTAAAGCCTTTTACAACCCTCAAGGTAATAATGTTAAAACTCTTTGGGATTTGATTGAGTGGAAGTGGAATGCTCATCCTGTATTGTGGCCAGAGAACGTCAGTAACAAACATTATCCAGTTCCCACTTTTTCAGAGAGTGATAAAGCAGTTGTAACCTTTATTAATCATGCTTCATTTCTGATTCAACTTCCTGGGTTAAATGTTCTGACTGACCCGGTGTTCTCCCAAAGAGCAAGTCCGCTGAAGTTTGCTGGGCCCAAGCGAGTGAGAGCACCTGGAATCATCATAGACGATTTGCCCCCAATTCACGTGGTGATCATATCTCACAATCACTATGATCATCTTGATCTAGAGAGTCTCAAACTTATCGATGAGAAATTTCACCCGCTCTTTTTGGTACCACTTGGAGATGGCAAACTGCTTAAGTCCGAAGGCCTGCAAATTGTCAGAGAAATGGATTGGTGGGAGGAGAGTAAGATCCGGGAAAATATTATTACCTTCGCTCCTGCCCAGCATTGGTCCGGCCGGAAACCTTGGGATAAAAATGAAAGTCTCTGGGGGAGTTTTATGATCACGACTCCATCCTCTAAGATTTATTTTGCCGGTGACACTGGTTATAGTGATCACTTTTTACAGATTAAAAGCCGACTTGGTGCCCCTGATGTGGCACTGCTGCCTATTGGTGCCTATAAGCCCCGCTACTTTATGAAGACCCATCATATGAATCCTGAAGAGGCGCTGCGCGCTCACATAGATTTGGGTGCAGCTACGAGTGTGGGTATGCATTTTGGGACTTTTCAGCTCTCTGATGAGGGCATTGAAGAACCTGTCTCAGATTTACGGCTTGCAAGGAAGCAGCATCAAGTGAAGGAAGATCATTTTATTGTTCTTGATCAAGGCGACTCAATTAAGCGCTAATTCGGACTATCCTTTTTAGACAATGACCCATCTCTGATTAAAGCGGAAAGTGCAATCGCTTGAGATGTTTGACTTAACCCATTGAAAAATAGATCAGGTGTCATATTGGCACTGTCAACTTATTGGAATCAAGTTCAAAATTTACAGGGTCCCTTACGAGAAATTTTAAAAGTCATTATCCTATCAATAGGTACAGAAACTTTCAAAAAAGAGAGAACACATGAAACACACATTTTTCACATTTTTGGCATTTGTCACTTTAACCTCTGCCGCTGGCCTTTACATGGAAAGTGCCCAGGCCCAGGATTTTTATGATCGGTCAAATAACGAGCGTCGACGTGGCGATTATCGCCAGGGTTATGGAGATGGAGTAGACTGTACAACTATGGTCGCGGAAGTTGTAGATGCCGTTTGTGAAGAAGCAGGTTCTAGATCATGCAGGGATGCAGCCTCATATGCTTCTCGTAGGGATCAGTCAGAAGCTTTTCTATCTGCAGTTATTCAAGGTCGATATGAAGGAGTAGGCAGAGGCACTAAGTCACTTGCAAGTCTGGCCCTAGGATGTAAAGAAGAGCGTCATGGAGCTTTTGACCGTAACATGGAACGTGATTCTGAAAACTATCACACAACACGAGATCAAGCGATCGCTCGTGAGAGAGAACGTCAAAGTCAGGCAAATTCAAACCCTCCTACTGAAAATTAAAAATTAGTGACCTGAAAATGGTTTACTAAAAACCCACATCTTAATCGGTGTGGGTTTTTAGTTTTAGGGAGCTGCATATAGGCTTAAATGCGACAATCTCGTAGATTTCAGCGAATCTGACGTAAAGCTCTTAAGGTATTCCTTTTTCCTTGAAAAGCTAGTTAGGCCAGATGTGGAATTCTCGTTGAATGCGGGCCTTCTCGTCTTCGGAAAAATCATTCCCATCAATTGAGAGGTGAGAGAGTCCACTCATCTCCCTAATTAGGTCAGGAAATTTGGAAAATTTGTTTTGATCAAGATTGCATCTTTTAAGCATAGAGAGTGTGGGAAAAGATCGAGGAAGTTTGCTAAGATCATTTTTAGTCAGATTGAGTTCAGAGAGCTGAGTGAGCATTGAAATTTCTTCCGGTAAAATTTCTAATACACACCCTTTAATGGTGAGTGATTTAATAGGTGCACCGGCCACACCCAAAGGGAGTAGTAATCTCTTCTGAGGGGTTTCAAGAATTTTTAAATTCTCTAAACTTGGAAGAGAAAACAATGCGGCCAGATCTCCTTTAAAGTCAGGCCACTTAATGGACAAAACTTTAAGCTTGGGCCATGGATTGCCGAGTTTAGGCAATTCTGTGCAGCTCCCTTCTAAGTAGAGCTCTTTTAAGTTAGGGAAAAAGAACAGCTCGGGAGGAAATTTTTCAGTTTTTAAATCAAGCTTCAGGGCCTCAACTTCATTAATGGCCTCAAGAGCGGAGGGAAGACTTTTAAAGAGTTTCATGTGTGATCCCCCGGAATGCCTAAAAAATAAAGTAGAGTTGTCATGGGTCCGTGACTAACTTGATGACGGGATTGTTCCCGGACTTTCTGTTTGGCGTGAAAAGCAACACCTAGGCCTGCATGAGCAAGCATCAAAAGATCATTGGCCCCATCACCCACGGCCACTACTTGAGAGATATCAATCTTTTCTAATTTAGCGATATGATCTAAAAGCTCAGCTTTTTTTTGAGCATTAATTATTTCGCCAGAGACTTTGCCGCTTAAAACCTCTCCATCCCAATCCAGATCATTGGCGAAAGCGTAATCCATATGAAGACGAGTTTTAAATTTTTCCGCAAAATATTTAAATCCGCCGGAGACAATCGCGGTCTTATATCCATGGGCCCTGACAGTTTGAATAAATTTTTCAACTCCAGGAGTGATTTTTAGATTTGAATAAATGTTTTCCATCTCTGCCCGAGGAAGACCCTTAAGTAGGGCCACTCGCTCCCGCAAGGCCTGATCAAAGTTGAGCTCACCATTCATGGCCCGCTCAGTAATGAGTTTTACTTTATCGCCTATACCGTAAACAAGGGCCATTTCATCGATGACTTCATGTTGGATAAGAGTTGAGTCCATATCAAAAACCACAAGTTTTTTGCCTTTGCGGAAAAAATCTTCTTCAAAGATGGCGGCATCAATTTTGTAAATATTGCTGATATCCATGAGGGCCATTTTAAATTTTTCTGGATCAAGCTTTTCTGGAGATTGAAGAGAGATTTGAAGAAGTGCAGAAGAAGTCTCAAGATTTTCGTGAGTCAATTTGAAGTGTTTAAATGTTTGAATGAGAGAATTAATGAAGTGAGGATTTAAAGGCCCTGATCCTACGGCGACAAAAACATAGGAGTTCATGTCTCTCCCTTGAGTCTTTGCTTTTTGAGTTTCTTTTTCTCTAGGCGGTTTTCTCGCAGTTTTTTAATCATGGAGATCGAATAAAGAATTGCTGATCCTAAAGATAAGAAAGCGGCCACATACATCAGTACTGTCCCTACCATATCAAAAGGAATCCATAAAAAAGTTTCATTCACCATGAGCATGGGGGTTGCCACCATTTGAGTGGTGGTTTTCCATTTTCCCCATGAACTTACTGGTACACTGATTTCTTCGGTCATGGCCAGGAGGCGAAGGGAAGTCATATACATTTCTCGCAGAACGAGAATGATCACCACAATTGAATGCACGCGATCCAGCGCCAGTAACATGATTAAAGATGATACCACCAAAAATTTATCGGCGATGGGATCAAGAAATGATCCAAATACAGTGACGATGTTATATTTGCGAGCAAAGTAACCGTCAAAAAAATCAGTAATGGAAGCAGCGACAAAAATCCAACAGGCAATGTGGCCTAAATATTTATGGTAAGGCATAAGCCAGTCGGGAGTGACTTTAGTAAAATAAAGAGTAAGAACCACAACTGGAATCATCAACATTCGAAAGAAGGTTAATCGATTAGGTAAATTATCAATCTCTAAATCTAAATCGTGTTTTTCCATGTTGTGCCCATAATATCAATCAAGGGGTCCTGAGGCAAAGCTTTATCAGCAGTCTTTACCTAGCTTGGGGAAACTCTCACATACCCATACAATGACGAGATTAACTGAGGTGTATATGGAACGACGTTTTAATGTGATTAAATCTGATTTTGAAAAGCATGAGAAGAGAGTGCTCCCGCGCTTTCCTTTCTGTTATCTGACTTTTAAAGCCGACGATACCTCTCGGGTTTTTGAAGTCAAAGATATCTCTTTCACTGGTATGCAACTTTCACTTAAAGATGAAGAATCAAATTTTAATCAGGATTCTTTGGTTCGTGGAAGCATTCACTGGATGGGAAAAACGCTGGATATTTCAGGTACAGTAAAATGGCATGCTGGTCAGCGCATCGGGGTAGAATTTCAAAAGAAAAGAGAAGTGCTTGATCGAGTGCAGAATTTTTTAAGTATTGAACAACTTGTAAAAAATCTTAAGCCTTTACATAAACTTGATGATGGTCTGGAAATCCCGGCCCGCCTGAAATACTGGCTGCGTTCAGATGGTCCCGTAGAACTTTTTGTCTGGCAGCATATGGATGGAGAAATATCTAAATTCCAAATTCTCTTCTTAGAAGTTTTTGTGGAATGGGAAGATGGCGCAGGACTAAAAACTGGACGAATCCTGTCAAAAAGAAATGTAGATTCACCTCTAATCAACGAAGACGAATGGGTTTTTCAAATTGATAACAATATCGAAGTGGAAAAACTTAGACGGGTTCAAGATCTCCTCAAACATATCTCCTCAGAACTTCTTCCAGACGAAGTTAAAACTTTGCTGCACCGTCAATTGAGTTAAATCCTTCATAGAGTCCAAAATTCCTAGTAGACTCTAAGGGTAACTCGATCAAGGGAAGTCAATGAATCGAAATTTAGCGATGGAATTCGTACGTGTAACTGAAGCAGCTGCCATTGCCTCTGCTCGTCTCATGGGACGTGGTGATGAGAAAGCAGCTGATCAGGCCGCAGTAGATGCCATGAGAAGCATGCTCGACTCAATAGATTGCCAAGCAACGGTGGTTATTGGAGAAGGCGAGCGAGATGAAGCTCCTATGCTCTATATTGGTGAAGAAGTTGGAACTCGCAATGGGCCTAAATTAGAAATTGCGCTTGATCCTCTTGAAGGGACAACCATCTGTGCTCACGGTGGATACAATTCTATTTCGGTAATGGCCATCGGTGAACCTGGAGGCCTTCTTCATGCCCCCGATACTTACATGCTAAAAATTGCAGCGGGACCTGAGGCCCGTGGTAAATTAGATATCCGCCAATCACCAACAGAAAATTTAAAGCGCTTAGCGGACATAAAAAAATGTCGGATCGCCGATCTCACAGCGATTGTTCTTGATCGCCCTCGCCATAAAGAATTAATTGAAGAGATCCGCTCAGCAGGTGCACGAATCTATCTCATCGGAGATGGTGACGTTTCTGCGGCCATTGCGACTGCCACTCCAAATTCAGGGATTGATATACTCTTTGGTATTGGTGGAGCCCCGGAGGGAGTTATAGCCGCCGCTGCTCTTCAATGTTTGCGTGGAGAGTTTCAAGGAATTCTGCAACCACGAAATCAAGGTGAGATTGAACGCGCTAAAAGAATGGGCGTGGATGATATCAACCGCGTTTTCCAGATCGAAGACCTTGCCCGAGGAAACCTTATGTTTGTCGCCACTGGGGTGACACAAGGAAATTTTTTAGACGGAATTGTGTTTAAACCTTGGGGTTGCACTTCCCATTCTCTAGTCATGAGAAGTGAATCCGGAACAATTCGTCACATCCGTGCCGAACACCACTTTGATAAAAAACCGAGATATTAATAAAAAAGGATTTTGTTCATGGCCAAAGCAGAACGTACTGAAGTTTATGATGTTCCTGTAGAAAAACTTTATCAGGCGATTGTGGATTATAAAAACTATCCGCAGTTTGTTGATGGGGTGAAGTCAGTTGATATCAGCAATGATTCAGCTGAAGGTGCAACAGTAAAAATGAATATCAGTTTAATTAAAGAAATTAGCTACACCATTAAGCTCGCCCATGTTCCCAATGAAAAAGTGAGTTGGTCACTTGTCACAGGGGATATGATGAAGCTCAACAATGGCCGCTGGAATTTAAAATCTTTAGGCCCTAGTAAAACTGAAGCCACTTATTCTTTGGAAGTTGAACTCAAAGGTTTTCTCCCCGGCCTTGGAATGATCGAGAAAACACTTGTTAACACAAATCTTCCACTCACCATGCGAGCCTTCGCTAAAAGAGCAGAGAGTTTATAATGGATGATAACCGCGATAAAGACGGAAAACTCGGGGATCTTCTCAAGAAGGTTCTCACCACAGGTGTTACCGCCGCGTTCATGACTGAAGAGAGTGTACGTGCACTCCTCAAAGACGTGCCTCTTCCCAAAGATATGGTGGGCTCACTTGTTGAGAACGCCAAGAATACCAAAACTGAATTTGTAGCTTCAGTAAAGAATGAATTAAAATCTTATTTGGACAAGATTGATCTTACTAAAGAGATTGATAAACTTGTCGAGAAATACGACTTTGAAGTGAAGGCTACGATAAGCTTAAAGAAAAAAAAGAAAACCAAAGGTGAAGAGGGAGATGCTTGAAAAGTACAAGGCACATTTAAAGGCCATAACAAGTCAGCTCCCACCTCATTGCCAGCTTCTGATTGTCAGTAAAACTCGTCCCATTTCAGATATCTTGGCCTACTACCAATTAGGTCATCGCGACTTCGGTGAAAACCGGGTCCAAGAGTTGATGGAAAAATCCCAAGAATTAAAAGATCAGTGCCCAGAAATTCGCTGGCACATGATAGGGCATCTCCAAACTAATAAAATAAATCAGCTGTTAGGAATTCCACATCTCTACGCCATCCACTCAGTGGATGACCGGGAATTACTAGATAAAATTATCCGGGCCCAAGATCGAATAGAAAAAACTATCCAGATATTTTTGCAGTTTAATACTTCAAAAGAAGATGCCAAGTCTGGATTTGAAGCTTACACGGATCTTTGTTCAGCTGCAGAATTGGCCCTGAAGTCTTCGAAAATAAAACTCGCAGGACTAATGACCATGGGAACTGTGCGCACGGATGCTTTTGAAGCTGAGGCCAGACGCTGCTTTGAAGAACTTCTAGTGGAAAAAGAAAAGTTAGAATCTGATTTAGGAATAAAACTGTTAACCAGTATGGGTATGAGTCAAGATTATCAAATTGCCATTGAAGAAGGCTCCAACTGGATCCGCCTTGGGACTATGATGTTCACATGAAAGGACTCGCCTGCTAGAAGTGGAAAGTCAGCTGGATTTAGGATCTACGCTCTCAGTTTGCCCTACTTGGGGCCCTTCGGTATAAGTTTACCTAATAAAACCCTGTAATATTTCTATGGTATTTATCAGCTAGCACCTATCTCTTTTTTTGCTTAGACAACCCTTGTCATCCCGGCTTATTTAGATACATCTTTAAATTACAAGGGGGACGTCATGGACGCCATTCGTAAGGTACCTGAGCTAAGTTTGATGAGTTTCTTAAACGGAACTAATAACGATAAAACAACTTTCGTAAATAATCTTTTCACTGGCCTTAAGGATTATGGATTCATCATTTTAGTAGATCATCCTGTGGATTATAAGCTGACTTCAAAAGCTTACGATATGATTCATGAGTTTTTCCAACTCCCACTTGAAACAAAACAAAGATATGTTTGTAAAGAAGGCGGCGGTCAGCGTGGTTACACAGCTTTTGGTGTTGAACACGCTAAGAATTCAAAATATCCTGACTTAAAAGAGTTCTGGCATGTGGGTCGCGAAGAACTTGTAAATCCTGCTAAGTTCGGAAAATTTCTTCCTCCCAACATTTGGCCGACAGAAATTCCTGAATTCAAAGACACATTTTTGAAACTCTATTCTGGGCTTGATACAACTTCCACAATTGTTCTGGATGCTTTAGGAATGGCCTTAGATGTTCCTCAAACATTTTTCCGCGATATGCTCCAAGATGGAAATTCAATCTTGCGTCCGATTCATTATCCACCACTTAATGAGATGGCCCCTAAGAATGCTGTTCGTTCAGCGGCCCATGAAGACATCAACCTCATCACCGTCATGGTGGGTGCTACCACTTCTGGTCTTGAGCTTTTGGATCGTGATGGCCAGTGGCTTAAAGTGAATTGCAATGATAAGCAACTTGTTGTTGATTCTGGAGATATGCTCTCCCGCTTAACTAATGATGTGATTCCAGCAACTACTCATAGAGTAGTGAATCCTGATGGAGCTGCTAATAAGGCACGTTACTCTATGCCATATTTTACTCATCCAAATCCAGACACACTTCTTAACTGTATTCCCTCATGCCGTGGAACAGGGGAGAAGTACCCGTCGATTAATTCTCATGAGTGGCTTATGATTCGTTTGAAAGAAATTGGTTTGATTAAAGATAAAGAAAATCAAAAATCTACTTACTAAAAATCAGGACTCTTCGGAGTCCTTTTTTTTTAGAAAAATCGTCTTATTC
>CAMDDI010000134.1 GCA_945890905.1 Bacteriovorax stolpii | reverse complement strand
ATGAGCGCAGACAGGTTTCTTACTCAATTTTTATTTCTTATTACTGGGATCAGAAATGATGAAAAAATTTATTCTTCTCTCTCTTTTTATCACCACTCAAGTTTGGGGTTTTACCCTAAACAATAACTTTGGAGCCGCATTTAAAAAAGGCAGAGTCAAAGTCTACATTGCCAGAAATAACACTTGCCCAAATGTTAATACCTACGATCTTCAAGAATTAGTAAAACCTGCGGTGGATAAATTTTGGAATAAGGTTCCAAAATCAAGTCTGAGATTAATCTCTTCAGGCTTCGGGGATAATATTACTAACATCAATAGCGGAAAATTATGTGCGCCCACTGATGGGACTTGTATTACGGCGGCCACAGCTGCCAATGAACTCATTCCTCCTGTGACTGACATTGTAATTAGTTGCAATGATAATTCGGCCAACTTTGGGGGAACAGGAGTGTTAGCGGTCACTATTCCAAATAGCTTCTCTGGAAAAAAAATCAAAGGCTCAGTGATTTTGATTCAAGACAGTGCCGGCAGCACCACTTTCGCCAACCTTTCCCGCTCTGATAAAATTGCTGTGATCGCTCATGAAATTGGTCATGCAGTTGGCCTTGGTCATTCTGAAGATGATGATGCTTTGATGTATTACCGAACTGTGAATATGCGCTCGGCCTTAGGGCAAGATGACGTGGATGGCATAAGCTATCTCTACCCCGTACATATCGATGCCTGCGGCCTTTTAGCAGGTACGATTACAACGGATACTGATCCCCGCAACCCAGGAATGATGCTCATGATGCTCACTAGTTTTGGATTATTAGTCTTATTATTTGAGATCCGAAAGCTTCTGAAAAAATTGAAGCTTCCGGATTTAAGAATCAGACTTACTTAGAATTTCTAAAACTTGTTCCCCTGCGCGCACACTCAGCTTCGTATTCTTCAAGAATCACTTTTTCTTCATCATTGAGAAGTTTCATATCGATTAGAGAAGTCTCAAATCCGATATACACTAGCGGCTGAAAACAAAGCATATCAGGATATTTTGGATGCTTAATGGTGTATGCAATATTCTCAATTCTCACTCCACCAAATCCTGGAACATAAATTCCTGGCTCAATTGAAACCACTTGGCCCAATTTCATTGGAACTGTTGAAATGGTAGAAATTCTTACTCCAGGCTCATGCACATGCACCCCTACGCCGTGACCAGTGCCGTGATTATAGTCGTAACCTTTCTTGCGCATGGGTGCTCGAGCTAGCCCATCAAGAACCATGCCTTTAGTTCCCGCAGGGAAAACTGCACTCTGCAAATTAAGCACACCCTTAAGTACCAAGGTGTACATCTCAATCATCTTCGGATCAGGTTTCACTTGCGAAGAAGTTGAAGCAAAAAATGTACGTGTGGTATCAGTGGCCCATCCGCCATCAAAGTAGCCACCAGAATCCAGAAGGATCATATCTGTTTCTTTAATCACCACTTCATCTGAAGGACTACCGTAATGGATAATCGATCCATTAGCACCTACGCCAGAGATGGTATTAAAACTTTGTTCCACAGCACCTTCGGCCTGATATTTCTTAGTCGTTTCAAGATATAGGTCCAGCTCAGTGATGCGCTTTCCAGCTTTGATTCCATCTTTAGTCCACTTGATCGTATTAAAAATTGCTTTGTCTGATTTTCTAAATGAAGCTTCCACCTGCTGAATTTCTACCGGCTCTTTAATTGATTGGTACTCATAGAGTCCACCCGGTTTTTCAGTTAACTTCTCAGTTCCAAATACTTTAACCAGCATACTAAAGTCAGCAGAGTTACTCATACCCGGATCAAAGTAAACTTCACGCAGATGCAATGTATTTTGAAGGCGCTCCAGTTCTTTAGGAAGATCAGCAAAATTAAGGCTCACAAATTCTAAACCTGATTCTTTCTTAGCCTTATCTGAAACTGGAGTCTCTGGAGTTACAAACACGTAAACTTTTTCACGAGTGACTAAAGCCTTGGCGTAGAAACTACTTAAGAATGGCAAATGATAACCACGACAGTTTGTAATCCAGGCAATGGAGTCTAGGGCCGTTACGTATAAGGCTTCTTTGTCGTCTTTTAAAATGGATCTTGTTTTTTCTAGAGTATCTCGTCCACGATATTCCCGGGCAATATGCTTAATTTCTTTCAAGGCAGCGAGAGGCTCAAACGTAATTATTTTTGCCAATTCGCCTGAAACAAGAGGATGAGTTTCAGGAGCTGAGTTTGCTAAGCGCTTGAGGTAGCCTAAAGATGTGCGGTCAGCTTCATATCCTAGACGCTTGATACCCAATTTTTTTATATCTCTGACAAGCTCTTCAGTGGTTGAAGAATCACCGTTAATTTTCATCACTTCCACTTCTTTGGCATCCACTTCAAGGTCTGCTTGCTCATGGTAGCGTCCGTCAACATAGAGTCTTACTCTTCCGCTCACCGGAATGAGTACTTCTGCCATAGATCCTGTGAAGCCCGAGACATAAAAACGGTGATTATCCTGCAAGGGTACATACTCATTCAAGTAAGGATCAAAACTTGAGACATAAAGGCCGTCTAGGCCACGCTCAGTCATAAGTTTTTTGATCTTTTCGATGTTGGTCTTAATAGTTTGATTTGATAGAGTGAACGTTTTTTTCATACAATGGTCCTCGCTGTACTAAAAAAATACTCTCCTCTCTCATACTTGGGAAGACTTTTATGAAAATTCAACACCCCGTTTACTATGGTGACTACCTGCAACTGCCTAAAATCCTGACCGCTCAGGATACAGAAAGTGCCAAATATGGGGATGCTGCCCACGAAGAGACGCTTTTTATCATCATTCACCAGACCTATGAATTGTGGTTTAAGCAAATCCTCCATGAACTCAAATCTGTGATTAAACTCATGGATAAACCGTTTATCCCATCTACTGATCTCTCGATTATTAACTCCAGAATTGAACGGGTGGTGACGATTCAGAGAGTTTTGGTAGATCAAATCCAGATCATGGAAACCATGACAACTTTGGATTTTATGGAATTCAGAGATTTTCTGGTCCCAGCTTCTGGTTTTCAAAGTTTACAATTTCGCCTCATCGAAGCCACTCTAGGTATTAAGGCCCATCACCGCATGGAAGTAGAAAAACAATTTTTTACTTCAAGACTTAAACCCGAAGATCGAAAGACTCTTGAAGAGGCAGAAAACAGCATCAGCATTTTTGAACTTCTTGAAGGCTGGCTCTCCCGCATGCCTTTTAGTCAGTTTGATGGTTTTGATTTTTGGGGAGAATATTCTATCGCCGTTAACTCTATGCTCAAGCAAGATGTTGAAATTGTCTCAAAGAATCCGGCCCTCGATGACCGAGTTCGTGCCATGGAATTGAAGAATCTTGAAATGACTAAAGAAACCTTTGAAACTCTTTTAGATGCCCGCAAATTTGATGCCTGGCAGGCCCAAGGTAAAGTGCGACTCTCGCAAAGAGCAATGCTCGCTGCTGTTTTCATTTTTCAATACCGCGACTATCCCGCTCTGCAAATGCCTTTTAGAATTCTCAACTCACTGATTGAAGTAGATGAGAAATTTACCACCTGGAGATACCGCCACTCAATAATGGTTCAACGAATTTTAGGAACTAAAATTGGTACCGGTGGATCAAGTGGCCATGAGTATTTAAAATCTACCACTGAAAGAAACCGCGCCTTTCTAGATTTTTTTAATCTCGCAACTTTTCTCATTCCCCGTTCTATGACTCCCAAACTTCCGCCTCATGTGGTGGAGCAATTGGATATTGTGTATGACTCTTTCCGCCCCTAAAAAGTATTATTCACGGTTTTTAAAAGGCCATGAAGGAAAGCTGCATTTCGCGGCCCACTCCCACCACTTCTGGCCTGACGTTACCCGTGATGCTCAACTGGCCTACTGGGATGATTGCGCGCTTTTGAGTGATGAAAAATGGAACAAAGTTTTCTCTGAAGTTATTCCTAAAGCTCAAAAACATATTGCAAAAATTTTGCATTTAGAAGACAGCGAGCAAATTGTTTTTGCTCCAAATACCCATGAACTCACCTCGAGAATTCTCTCGCTCTTTATTGGCCAACCAAAGCTGAGTATTCTCACCACTGCCAGTGAATTCCACTCCCTAAACCGTCAGCTCAAGCGACTGGAAGAAATTCCTGAAGTGAAAGTGACCCGGGTAAAAGTAACTTCTAGCTTAATCACTGAACTCAAATCAAAGCTTCAAGCAAAACCAGATCTCTTTTTTGTAAGCCAAGTCTTTTTTGATTCAGGGATGGCCCTTTCAGATGCTGATCTCATAGAGCTCGCAAAATATAAATCTCCTGAAACTTTGATGATTGTTGATGGCTATCACGCCTTCGGTGCTATCCCTACCAACCTCTCAGAACTGGAGGGGAAGATTTTTTACTTAGGTGGCGGATATAAATATGCTCAGGCCGGTGAAGGGGCCTGTTTCATGGTGACTCCTCCAGGAACCTGGCGCCCGGTTTATACGGGTTGGTTTGCTGAATATGATGATCTAGGAAAAACTCCTGGGGCCCAAGTTGGGTATGCTCCTAAGGCCATGTCCTTTATGGGTGCGACTCAAGATCCTAGTGCCCTCTACCGCTTCAATGCGGTTTGGGATTTGTATGAAAAAGAGGGTTTCGGAGTGCCCGAAATCCACACTTATGTGAAGTCACTTCAACAAGAATTCTTGAGACTTTTACCTCAGGAGTTTCAAGCACTTTGGCAGCTTTCTCCTTTGTTTTCAGACCTTACCTGGCATGGTCATTTCCTCACCTTTCAGGCCGCCACTGAAGAGCTTGCTAAGGAGTGCCAAGAAACCCTCAAAAAGGCCCAAATTCTCATCGATCGTAGAGGATCGCGCCTTAGGTTTGGGTTCGGACTTTATCAAGACTTAAGCGACGTTTTAGAACTTACCGATGCCATCAAGAAATTGATTTGAGAAATACCTAAGATTTCACGAATAACCCTTAAAGATTTTCCATTTAATGCCGATATAACCCTAAGTAACAACGCTCAAGTGAAAAGGGAAAATAGTTATGAGCATTAAACTAGGATCAATTGTGATGGTTTTGATGGTTTTTTTCATCGCTAAGATCTCGTTTGAGACTGCGATAGCTGAAAAAAATCCTGAAAGCATTAACGAGCGCTCTCCTGCTTCAATTGATCAAAGCTATCGCGATCACATGATGACTAAGCACTAAGATTTCAATGTCTCTAAAGTCCACATTTTAAATTTCTCACCCCGGTCCACATAATTTTTAAATTGATCAAATGAAGGATGAGCTGGAGAAAAAACCAAATTCCCTTTCAAATTTCTATCCAAAGCCATCTTCAATACACTCTTTAAATCCCTGCCCTGAGTAACTTTAAAATCATTTTTCAATTCATTAAACAATCTATCGGTTACATCCCCTATGGTGAAGATCTCCTGAATCTGTCCCTTGAAGGGCAATAGATCAGGGAGCAATTGATCTGTCTGATTCCTAAGCTTCCCACCTAAAATAAGATACAGAGGCTCCTGGGAGTCTTTAAAGGCAGCAATAGCGGTGGTAGTGGCAAGAGCATTAGTACTCTTGGCATCGTTATAAACGGAGAGACCATTTCTTTGGGTTACAAACTCTAATCTGTGGGCCACTCCTGCAAACTCATTGATAAACTCTTGAAACAAATTTCTAAGATCTGGTATTTTGAGAATATCTAAAACTTTGTAGGCAGCATAGAAATTGGCCTCGTTATGCTCCCCTCTGGCACGGGCATTGGAAAAATCAAACATCTTTTTAAAATCCTCTGGAAGATGACCTTTGGTAAAAAAAGATTTTGAGACTTCATGATTTTTTATATCATTCAGATAGGGATTTTCAGTTCCTAAAATTAATTCATCATTTTTTGTCATGTTTTTGAGCAATCGGAATTTCGCTTTAGCATAATCATTAACTGCATCATAGCGTTCAGAGTGGTTAGGGAAAATATTTAGGATCAAACCAATATGAGGATGAAAGTCATGAATGGTTTCAAGCTGGAAACTTGAGACTTCAATCACTGCAAAATCGACCTTTTCTTGAGATAGGGCCAGATCACAATAGGGCACTCCAATATTGCCCCCGCAAAAAATTTTCTTCCCGGCTTTTCTTAAAGCTTCTGTGATCATCGTCGTGGTTGTGGTTTTGCCATTGGTCCCGGTGATGGCGATCACGGGGATATTTTGGGTCTGAAGATAGGCGTATTCAATTTCTGAAAGAATTCTCACGCCTTTTTCAACCGCAAGATTTAAGGCAGGATGAGTTACAGGAATTCCCGGTGAAATAACAATTTCATCCATTTTATGAAAATGGGCAGCAAAGTCTTCTTCAGAGTAGCAAGCACAAGTTTCTACCACTTCTGAGACGCCTGAAGCCCTATACCAAGTCTCAACTGCACCAGAATTGACGGCGTAGACATCCTGACGATGTGCCTTGGCCAATTTCACCGCGGACACACCCGACTTTCCCATACCAAAGATCGCGACTTTATTTATCTTATTCATAAGCTGTGCTATACCTTATTCACAATGAATCATCGTGAACGATTTCTCGCGATTCATGATTTTCTTTTAGCTTATCAAAATATTTGGCAAAACGAAATCATGCTTCTCTATCCTGATCCTTTCAAAGACTACCCTATGGAGTGGGTGGAAGAACTCGCAACTTTTCGCAAGAAAGATGATCTCATCAAAATCGAAAAGAAAGATGTTTTTGACTTCATTAAGAATCCCAGTCTCATCAATTTTTATCAAACCATTGAAGATCTCTCAAAAATACCTAAGGCCCCTGAGCATCCCGCCATGCCGGAAGATGCACATACATTTCTTTATATGATTCCTAAAAAGCAGCATGAAATAAAAAAGCTCGCTCCCATGGTAAATGCTTTTATGAAAGATCATCACATTGATACAGTCATCGACATCGGTGGTGGCGTGGGCCTGCTCGCCCAGGCCTTAAATAATCAATATGGTCTTAAAGTCACAAGCCTGGATTTAGATCCAGTGATGCAAAAATCAGGATCAGAGAGGCAACTTAAATTTGCCAAGAATAAAGAGAACCTCATCGAATTTATCAATGTCCGGGTGGATCATCAAGATATGCGATTTAAACGCTTACTCAAAAATGATTGCTTAACACTGGGTCTTCATACTTGTGGTCAACTTGCCAACGATCAAATTAAATCAAGTGCTCTTCATAAGATCCCTGGACTCATCAATTTTGGATGTTGCTATCATAAGCTTGAGGATCACGAGCATAGTGAAAATATCTCAGAGCTTGCTTCATCTCTATCCAATAAAATCGAAATGGGACACTTTGCTCTCACTTTATCTGCTCGGGCCCATCGCAAGATGGATGACAAAGATCATGATCTCAAGCTCAAGGTTAAGCTCTATCGCTATGCTATCCATTTTCTTTTGCATGACGAATATCAATTGAAAAAGCTTGTGACTTTAGGGAACTCAAATCCCAAGCTCTATAACGAATCTTTCGGTGTTTATGTTTTGGAGCAATTTAGAAGAATCAATATTGTCTCTAAGCATACCATGAAAGAACTCAACGAATATTTTGCTGATCATGAGAGACAAGAAATTATTTGGAAGATGCTAGCAGCAGGATTCATCCGTAATGCCTTTGGACGCCTGCTTGAGCTTTATATCTTGCTTGACCGGGTCATCTATTTGGAAGAGCAAGGTTACGACTCGAAACTCTTCGAGTTCTTTGACGAAGAACTCTCTCCACGTAATCTGGGAATCGTTGCGAATATTGCCAATTAGTTTAAGTGAAACACTTCTTTCATTTCTTGTTGTAATAGCGCCATCTTGTGATCGATCTCAGGATGATTGCAATCATTGGGATCCAGCAAATAATTGTCTGGGCCCATAGGACGGATCATCAGCTTAGTTTGCCAGATATTATCATTAGGTAAGTTTACATCTTGGCGGTACTTGTAGAGATCAAGAGTTTCTTTTTTAATGAAGTCTTGGATCGAATTGAAATATGTATCGTTATAAATCTTCTTCCCATTATCAAGACGGGTATACCCGCGAACAACGTAATCGATATACACAACATCGCACTCAAACACTTCAAACATGTAGTTAAGTGCATTCAGTGGAATAATTTCTCCACAAGTGGCCACATCAAGATCAAGTCTGAAAGTACAAATCCCTTCAGGATCTGAAGCATCAGGATAGGTATGAGTTGTGATGTGAGATTTATCCAAGTGCATTTTTACGGATGCATTCGGAGTTGTTACAGTTTCTTCCCATTTTCCACCTTTAATATCTGACATCAAGGTCATGGTAGAGGCCCCAACTGGATCATAATCTTGAATAGATTCATTAAGAATATTGGCCTCAATGATGGCGCAAATGTTTCTGGCGATATCACGGATATTGGCAGCACTAAATTTAGTATGAATATAATTGATGTAGTCTTGCTTCTGCTTCTCGTTCATGGCGATATTAAAATCATAAAAATTAAACGAAAGAATTTTCGTTAAATTATTAAAACCGGAAAGTTTAATCAATTCCTTGGTATCGCTCATAGGTCACCCATCGCAAATAAGGTTTATTACAAAGAAGCTTTTATAATGGAAATGGGAGCCGTCTGACAATAAAAAAAGGGCCCAAAGCGTTAAACTTTGGGCCCTTGATAAGAAAAAAACTTAAATGAGGTTTAAAGACTTAACCGCATCACGCTCGCCACGAAGTTCTTCAAGAGTAAGCTTGAATTTTTCCTGACCAAATTCATTGTGCTTAATACCTTCTACAACTTTTAACTTACCGTTTTCAGTTCTGCATGGGTAAGAGAAGATCAAACCTTTATCCACTCCGTACTCTCCATTTGAAGATAAGCACATTGAATAATGCTCGCCCGCAGGTGTTTCGGTCACTAAAGTTCTGATCCCATCTACAACGGCATTCGCTGCAGAAGCTGCAGACGAGAGTCCGCGTGCTTTAATGATAGCCGCTCCACGAGTTTGAACAGTTTTAATGAAATCACCTTTTAACCATTCATGATCGGAGATCACATCCGTGACGGCTTTTCCATTA
>CAMDDI010000133.1 GCA_945890905.1 Bacteriovorax stolpii | reverse complement strand
TCATGACCTCCGCCGATATGGCATACAAAGGCAGCATTCTCTTGATTGATTGCATTTTGAATACGAGAGGATTGCTGAATTTGTGAGATTTTAAAATCTGCTTCTTCCTCATGGATTGAGGCAACTTCAATTTCCTTAAAGTGATGAGTTTTAAGCTTGCTAGTTAGGCTTAATTTTTTAAAGTGAGAGAGCAGTGATTGGGGCGCAAAACGAGCACCATTTCTTCCCCCGTTTCTGATCACTCCGATGTCTGAAGAGCTCTTGAGGAAGAGAATACATTCTTTTGCTTCAGTCGCCGGAATAAAAAGAGAGCCCAATGATTCTTCAAAGCGCTTTTGTGATTGAGTGTTGGTGGGCTTCGTCATAAAATAATCTTATTTTCCCTAGTGGTACTAATGAAGTTGTCAAATTTTGAGTGGACTGACAAGGAAACTATTAAGTGGTTTATCATGCTCCATTCAGGACATGAGGGACCTTATTCACTTCAGGCCCTTAAGCAGCGTCATGAGAAAAAAAATCTCTCTCTGGATTCTCGAGTATGGGCAGAAGGTTTGACCGATCCTATTACGGTTCGCATTCTCTTTGACCGCTCAGTTGAACTTCCACCTCTCCCCATCATGGATGACTTCTCTCCACCACCATTGCCGGACGATGAAGAGATTGTTGAAGAACGAACTCCCGAAATTAAGAAAGTCCCAAAAAAAAGTACAATCATCTTTCTAGGTGTTGCTACTATTTCGCTCTTGGGGACGATCTCAGTCTTTCAGTGGCTTAAAGGGCAGGAAAAAATAGCTATTCGCCGTTATCCACACATGAGTTTAGAACTCCATCAAAAAATCCAAGAGGAAGTGAACTTTCAAGGGTGGACCAAGAAAATTTTTTTTAAAGAGTATGTTCCCTATGATTATACTCACATCTGGTTTGTGACAGCAGGTTTTCAAAAGTGTCAGGTTGAAGCGACTTTCAAATCTATTGATGGGAAGCTTCTGACTTCGGGAGATCAACAAGTCGTTTTTAAGAGCAAAACCATGCTCACTTCTCATGTAGCCGATTTTGACCGCTTTGAATTCTCGATGGGACAGAAAATCATTCCAGGACTTTATGAAGTTGATATCGCCGCCTCTAACTGCCAATGGGACACACTTTCCGCAAAGTTAGGGAATTATTTTTCGCCTCCTGATGACAAGTACATGGGTCGTATGAAAGTCGTTCTCTATCATAAAGGTGCAGTAGAATATAATGCGATCTTAGATAAAATTATCAAACGCAAAATGCTCATTCTTGAAGCGCAGAAAAAACAAGATGATTATTTTTGGCAAAGTCTTCAAGAGAAGCTCCAGACCCTTTTGGCGATCACTCTTCAAATTGAGAGTTTTTTCATAGAACTTTTGGCCAAGGATTCACGAAAATTCCCTGCAACTTTAAAGGAGGGTGTAGAAGCCTATACTAAGAAGTTTGGACACACCCTTACGCGATTTGTAATATCCAATGAAGAATATTTCCATAAAATTCCTTCGGCTGAACTGGCCCGGATTTCTCAGGGGCGAGACTATGAAAGTTTGATTCGCTTAACTGGAAAAAACATTGGTCTTGAATCGATGAAAATCATCGAGGGGTTGCAAAAGCTAGAGAGACCTCGAAGGGTAAAGTTAGCAGTCATCCAGGATGATGTCCGAAGAATCTTTACTGAAGTTAAAGCTGATATTAATCAAAAGATAATTGATACTTCTGATGATCAATCTCCGCAACCGTAAATCTTTGAGCGACTTCATAGTCTTCGCCTTTGACCTTGATTTTTGCTCCCCAGTTCTCCATATCGTGTTCAAAAATTAGAGTTAAATTTTTTTCGAGAATAAAGCGATAAAACTGAGCCTTATCCACGGTTGTGCGTCCGGGAGAAATGTCATAACCCATCACCCATGGGATTGAGATGTGATGACTTGTGGGAACTAAGTCGGCCATGTAGATAAATTTTTCGTCGTAGGGGTGAAGCAAGAAAGGTGTGTGGCCATGAGAGCAGCGGAACTTGATGACATCTTCGCCATCTTTTAGAATTTCGCCCTCTTCCCCTGTCACCCAATGAACTTTTTTATTTTGTTCAGCATTTTCGATCAGAGGTTTGAAATATTCTTTTTGAAAAGATCCTGAATCCCGGGCCGTGGGTTGGAGAGCGTAGTCATAGTGCTGACGATGGATGTGAAGAGTCGCATTAGGGAAAAGATTTTGATGATGCCCTTCATGGGTTCCCAGGCCCCCTACATGGTCAAAATGCAGGTGTGTAACAATCAAATCAGTGATGTCTCCAGGATTTAGCTGATAAAGATTTTTTAGGGTTTCAACTAAAGGATTTTTTTCTCCTTGAACTCCGAATCGATCATTAAATTTTTCTCCGTGGTAATCCCCAATTCCCGTATCAACCAGAATGTTTCGGTGGGCCGTTTGAATTAACATGACACGTAAACTCAATAGAATACGATTTTGCTCGTCTGAAGGGATAGCTCTGGACCAAAGTGGTTTAGGAATAATTCCAAACATGGCCCCTCCGTCGAGTTTAAAGACTGACGGATGTAAAACGAAATACTTTTTCATGCGGTTCCCTCATGACTGTGCGCTTCTAATGTTATGAAATCATCATGCCTTTTTAAAACAATGTTTTTCAAGACCTTTTCATTGATAGACTAGGGAAATTGCCTATAATGTCCAGTATCTAATAGTTGATTAAGGAGACCCCATGAATGTTCATGAGTACCAGGCAAAAGACCTGATGCGACAGTTTAACATTGCCTGTTTAAAAGGTGGTGTGGCCGATACTCCAGCACAAGCTGTAGAAGTCGCCAAAAAACTCGATGGAAAAGTTTGGGTTGTTAAAGCTCAAATTCACGCCGGTGGACGCGGTAAAGGCGGCGGAGTAAAACTCGCTCGCACTCTCGAAGAAGTTGAAAAATACGCCAAAGAAATTTTGGGTATGCAACTTGTGACTCATCAAACTGGACCTGAAGGAAAAAAAGTTCTTAAGGTTTTGATTGAGCAAGGTTGTGACATCGATCACGAATATTACTGCGGTATTGTTTTAGATCGCGCAGCTGGAAAACTTGCCTTCATGGTTTCCACTGAAGGGGGGATGGATATTGAGAAAGTTGCTCATGATTCTCCAGAGAAGATTATTAAAGCTCACATTGATCCCGCTTCAGGTTTCACTCCGGCCATTGGTCGCAAGCTTGGATACGCTCTGGGACTTAAAGGTGAAACTTTAAACAAGGCGAATAAGTTTTTTGAAGGCCTCTATAATCTCTACATTTCAAAAGACTGCTCAATTGCAGAAATTAACCCACTAGTGACCACTAAGACGGGAGATGTTCTTGCTCTTGATGGAAAACTCAACTTCGATGACAACGCTCTTTTCCGTCATCCAGATATCGAAGCTCTTCGTGACATCACTGAAGAGTCAGCTCAAGAACTTGAAGCCGGTAAATTTGGTCTTTCATACATCTCTCTTGATGGAAATATCGGCTGCCTTGTAAACGGTGCCGGTCTTGCGATGGGAACTCTTGATATCTTAAAACTTGCTGGTGGTACTCCGGCAAACTTCCTTGATGTGGGCGGCGGTGCTACTAAAGAAACAGTTCAAAAAGCATTCTCTATTATTCTTGAAGATAAAAACGTGAAGGCCATTCTTGTAAACATCTTCGGTGGGATCATGAAGTGTGACATCATCGCTAATGGTGTGGTGGACGCAGCTCGCGAACTTGGACTTAAAATTCCTCTCGTGGTTCGTCTTGAAGGTACTAACGTGGCCCTTGGGAAAAAGATTCTTGCTGAATCTGGACTTAAAATTACTCCGGCCGGAGATCTCGCTGATGCTGCTCAAAAAGCAGTAGCGGCCGCAAAGGGAGCTAACTAATATGGCTATTCTCATTAATAGAAATACAAAACTCATCACGATTGGTTTGACCGGTAAACAAGGTACTTTCCATACTCTTCAATCACGGGACTACGGAACAAACGTTGTAGGTGGTGTGACTCCTGGTAAAGGCGGCACCATTCACGAAGGAATTCCTGTTTTCAACACCACTTTCGAAGCTATGCAAGAAACTGGTGCCAAAGCAGCGATGATTTTTGTTCCACCTGCTTATGCAGCGGATTCAATCCTTGAATGTATCGAAGCAGAAATGCCTCTTATTATCTGTATCACTGAAGGGATCCCTGTTCTTGATATGATCAAAGTAAAATCTGCTTTGAATTCTTCAAAAAAATCCCGTTTGATCGGTCCCAACTGTCCAGGTGTGATCACTCCAGGTGAGTGTAAGATCGGGATTATGCCAGGACACATTCATATGCCAGGGAATGTGGGAGTTATCTCTCGTTCTGGAACGTTGACTTATGAGGCGGTTTACCAACTCACTCAGCGTGAGATTGGTCAGTCAACTTGTGTGGGAATTGGTGGAGATCCTGTTAATGGAACAAGTTTCATTGACTGTTTGGAACTTTTCGAAAAAGATGATGACACAAAAGCAGTAATCATGATCGGTGAGATCGGCGGAACTGCAGAAACAGAAGCTGCTCGTTGGATTAAAGCGAATATGACTAAACCAGTAGTGAGCTTTATTGCGGGTGCCGCGGCTCCTAAAGGTAAGCGTATGGGTCATGCTGGTGCGATCATCTCTGGTGCAGATGATTCAGCGGATGCTAAATTTAAAATTCTCCAAGAGTGTGGTGTAACGATTGCTCGCTCACCAGCCGAACTTGGTCAGAAAATTGCTGAAGTTCTAAAATAATTTTTGTTAACTTACTTGTTAAGGAGTAAATCATGGCCCTAGAAAAAACGCTCTCGATCATCAAACCTAACTCAACTCTTGATAATAATATCGGAAACATCATTGCTGTTTTCGAAAAAAATGGTCTTCGTGTTTCAGGTGCAAAATTCGCTAAACTTTCAAAAGAGAAAGCAGAAGGATTCTACATCGAGCATAAAGAGCGTCCGTTCTTCGGTGAACTAGTAAATTTTATGACTTCAGGCCCAGTTCTTCTTATGGTTCTTGAAGGCGAAGGCGCAGTTTTAAAAAATCGTGACCTTATGGGAGCTACAAATCCAGCAAATGCAGCTGAAGGCACAATTCGTAAGCTTTACGCTAAATCTGTAGGCGAGAACTCAGTTCACGGTTCAGATTCTGCTACCGCTGCTGAAAGAGAAATTGCTTATTTCTTCGAAAGAAATGAAGTGATCAACCGTTTTTAATTTTTACTCATGGCGCGAGCACTTGCTCGCGCCTTTTTTCTCAAATGTTAAGATTTTTGCACATCATTGATCACGCCACGTCAAAAAATTCAGTCTAACCCAAGTTTCAAATTCAAATAGTTAGGTTCATTCTCTACTTAGTTTCGATACCAAGTTTAAGAAATTCAATTCCTTAAACCTGCAACCATTACAAGGAGATTTTATGAAAAAACTATTACTCGGCTTAATGGCCCTCTCGTCTGTGTCGGCATTTGCCCAAATGCACATGGTACAACTTTCTGGTTATGAGGGTAGTCGGCAAGACAGATCACTAGATCTCTATACTTCTAACGGTGGTTCTAACCACTCGACAGTAAGTAACATCGCTTTAAACTATGCTTTCGCATTCACACCTACTTGGCAATTGGGAGCGCTCTATAAGAAATTTCAGGAAGAGGGTGCAGGCTCTGCTAAAGACAATAGAAGTACGTACGGAATTTTTGGTCTTTGGAATTTATCAAATCGTCTGACTGATACCAATTATCTAGGTTTAAAATACCAAATGGGTAACCTTGAAGTTAAAAATTCTGCTGGTGCAAAAACAAATGATGACGACACTCAAACTTTATCTGCAGAGTTCGGTCACCGCTTCCTTCTCGGCAAGCTCTACGACATGTCTTACTCTTGGTCACCATCTGCTGAGCTTGGTGTAGCTCGCATTGACCCAGATACAGGGGATAATTCTTCAACGACGGAATTTAAGCTAAATGTCCTTAAAGTAGACGTTCTTTTCTAAACAAAACAGCTTCCTTCTGGGCCCAGGCTTTGCCTGGGCTTTTTTTTGTATTTTTTATAGAGTCTTTTCCCTCGAGAATGTCTTTAACATCTTGAAATCCATGTAAAAATTTCAATCCCATAGTGGTTTAATGCCTTGTGCGTTATAACTAGATTGTTAGATGCCATTTTTTAGGAGTCCACATGTTTAATCTAGGCGATCACGTTGTTTGTCCGGGCCACGGTGTTGGCCAGATTTGCAGTGTCGACACGAAGGAATTGAATGGTGAGCAGAAGAGCTTCTACATCATTAAAGTTGTTTCTAACGGTATGAAAGTGATGATCCCTGTAGAGAGCAAAGATGGCGTGCGCGCCCTAATTCCTACAACTGACATCAATAGTGTATTTGAACTTTTACAAGATCAGAACGTGAAAGTAGATATGTCCACTTGGAACCGTCGTCACCGTGAGTACACACTCAAAGTGAAGACCGGCTCACTACTTGAGATCGCTGATGTTCTTCGCCAATTACTTCTCCTTAAAATGACCAAGAAACTTTCTTTCGGTGAAAGAAAGATGCTGGATCAGTGTAAGGAACTAATTGTGAAGGAAATCTCTCTTGCTTCAGGATCACCTGAAGGCTCAGTTTCAGAGAAAATCGACTCCCTTTACACCTAGTTAATTTCCAAAATCCACGGGACAGTGTATCTTTTTACCTCATTTGTATTATGAGGAGTTTTTTATGACCGTTCGAGTAAGATTTGCGCCATCACCCACTGGCTATTTGCATATTGGTGGTGCCCGGACTGCCCTTTATAATTACCTCTATTCAAAATCTGTCGGCGGAACTTTTGTTCTTCGAATAGAAGACACCGATCTTGAGCGCTCAAAATCTGAATTTGAAAAATTGCAAATTGAAGATCTCCAATGGATGGGAATTATCCATGACGAAGGTCCTGATAAGCCCAATCCAAAATACGGTCCCTATCGTCAGTCTGAACGGTTAGAAATCTATAGCAAATATGCTCAGGAGCTAATTGCTAAGGGGCTGGCCTTCTATGATTTCTGCACCGATGAGGAACTTGAGGCCATGAAAGAAAAGGCCACAGCTGAAGGACGCGATTCTCATTACGATGGGAAATGGAAACACGCTGAACACTTTGCCGAAGCTCAGACCCGTGTAGCAGCGGGTGAGAGAGCTGCCATTCGTTTTAAAGCTCCTCATAAAGATTTCATCTTAAATGATAAGGTGAAGGGCTCTGTGACATATCCTGACGGAATGGTAGGGGACTTTGTGATCGTCAGATCAAATGGTGTGCCCGTTTATAACTACTGTTGTGTTGTAGATGATATGTTGATGGAAATTACTCACGTTATCCGCGGCGAAGATCATCTTTCAAACACTGTACGCCAACTTATGATCTATGAAGCCTTGGGTGCAAAAGTTCCTGAATTTGCCCACGTTTCTCTTCTCATTGGTGCTGACAGGCAGAAGCTCTCTAAGCGTCATGGTGCTACTTCAGTTAATCTATACCGTGAAGAGCACTATCTTCCAGAGGCCATGTGTAATTACCTCACACTTTTGGGATGGTCTCATCCTACGGAGAAAGACATTTTTGATAAGTCTGAGCTTAAAGAAGTCTTTAGCCTTGAGAGATTTTCAACATCGCCCGCGATGTATGATCTTGAAAAACTTAAATGGGTGAATGGTCAGCACATTAAGAAAATGAGTAATGACGATTTGATAGCCCTTGTAAGTAAGGAGCCAGGCAGTGAGTTCTTTAATAAACAAACACCTGCTTGGAAAAATTCCGCGGTTGAGATTTTAAAGCAGCAGGTTCATTTTCTTTCCGACATTATTAAGATGATTGATCATTTGGTTCTTCAAGATACTCTCGAGATGACCGACCAACTTAAGGATATTTTGTCTTGGGAGACAACTCCTAAAATCATTGATTACATCCACAGTGAAGTTTCAAAAATTACTACGGAATATATTACTGAGGCTGAGCTCAACGGCTGGATGGAGTTTGTGAAAAAAGAAATGGGAGTGAAAGGTAAGCCACTTTTTATGGGAGTGCGTGCAACTCTCACAGGTCAAGACCATGGCCCTGATCTTAAGATTCTTATTCCTTTAACACCTGTGAGTATTATTAAGAAAAGAGTCGCTCAACTTAAAAAATAATAGGACCCGTTATGAGTCGCGAATTAAAAGTTCACAATAATTTGACCCGCAAAAAAGAAGTCTTCACACCGATCGAACCGGGAAAAGTGAAGTATTATTCTTGTGGGCCTACGACTTATGATTTTCTTCATATTGGAAATGCTCGTGCCTTAGTCATCGGCGACCTCTTTCACCGGGCCCTAAGAAGTTTTGATTATCAAGTGACCTTCGTCCGAAACTATACTGATGTGGACGATAAGATCATTGAGCGCGCTAAAGAACTTAATGAGAATGCCATTGAGTTTGCTGCAAAGTTCGTGGAAGAGTGCCGAATAGATATGGATTCCTTGGGAATGATGCCTGCTACCCACACGCCAAAAGTTTCTGAAACAATGCCTGAAATTATTCAGATGATTCAAGACATCATCAAAAATGATAACGGCTATGTCACTCAAGGTGAAGTTTTCTTCAGCGTTCCATCATTTGCTGAATATGGAAAACTTTCGAAGAAAGATTTGGATTCTCTCCAACACGGAATTCGTGTGGAAGTTGATACGAAGAAAAAGAATCCTTCTGATTTTGTTCTCTGGAAGCCGGCCAAAGAGGGAGAGATCTCTTGGGATTCTCCTTGGGGTAAAGGTCGACCAGGTTGGCATATTGAATGTTCTGCGATGGCCAAGAAGTTTTTAGGAAATACCATTGATCTTCACCATGGTGGAGTGGATTTGATGTTTCCCCACCATGAAAATGAAATCGCTCAATCTGAAGCGGCCAATAAGTGTGCTTTCTGTAATCACTGGCTTCACAATGAGTTTTTAAATTTTGGCTCTGAAAAGATGAGTAAGTCTCTTGGGAATGTGGTTAAGATTAGAGACTTCGTTGCCAAATATGGTGGTCAGGTTCTACGGCACATCCTTCTCTCAGTTCATTACCGCGCCCGTTTTGAATATACCGAA
>CAMDDI010000132.1 GCA_945890905.1 Bacteriovorax stolpii | reverse complement strand
ATCCCCGGAAGCGTTTCCGAGAGTTGCTGAGGTGAAAACCACTGAGGAGCTCAACATTAAAAGCTCGTCGTGGATCTTCTTTCCTACGTCAATGGGCGAAGATTCAAGGGTGTAGTTATCATTTTCTGAGTATTTTAAAATAGTGGACCAATCATTAGGTAAATCAAGATAGTGCTTAAACGCCGACACTAATTTTTCTAAGACTCCGAAATTTGTTTCAAAAACGGCCCATGCTTTTAACTTCTGAGTTTCGTTTTTAAAATCACGATTTTCCCAGCGAGACATGTAGGGCATGTAGAGTTCATAGAGAGTTGTTAAAATAAAATGCAGACTCTCTATATGATTTAAGATGGCCGCAGATAAGGGGTCTTTGAGTTCTGATTTTTTGGGAAACGGAAGCTCGTTTGAATAGGCCGGATTATAATTTGGAAGTTTTTTGAAATATGACTCAATGACATTGGGCAATCCTTCAAAATGATCACGGAGCATTCTCAAATTAAATTGAGTCTGCTCGCGAATAGCAGTGATTCTGTCTTCAACTGCTCCCCCAAACTCTTCCTCCATACTTGAGAGCAAATAAATCAGCGCTCCCATCCCTTGAGGGATATTTTTTTGAAATGACTCTAGATTATGATGAGAAACTTCGATGGTGTAAGCCTTAGTGGCTTCGTTTTCTAATCGATGGGCCTCATCTACCACAATATACTGAGGGCGCGGTAGGCTTCGAGGCCAGTTGAGCATCAGCGCATGGTTCCCGATGATGAGCTTGGCCTCTTTGGCCTCTTTTAAACCCTGAACATATGAGCAGTGATCTGATAAAGGACAACTTGGTCCTGCGCAGGCGCGGTAGTCTACGGCCAAATTCATTTCTTTTTCAGCAAACTCTGGGCTCAGTTTCTTGAGAACAAAAGGTAGTTGCTCACGGGTGAGCTTTTTCTCATAGGGCACTCGAGAGTTATAGAAAAAGAGCATATCGAAATAGGCTTTTGCAAACGTTTCAGTAAACGGCACAAGAAAGCTCGATTCAGAGGCATCTTCTCGGAATAAGAGTTCGCACAAATGATTATTTGATCCAATGAGTTTAACAACTTTGGCTTCATCTCCAAGATTTAATAACTTCTTCATTTGGGGGACATCTTTGGCCAAGGCCTGATCTTGAAGTGTTTTTGTTCCTGTGGCCACCAAGCAGGTTTCTTTCTCACTCAGGCTAAAGAGAAACGAAGGAAGCAAATACCCCATGGTCTTACCCGTTCCCGTAGGAGCTTGAATAAGAGCGTGGATTTTATTTTTGAACGCCTGACCTACTTTCAGTGCCAGTGACTCTTGAGATATACGGTGCTTGTAATGAGGAAGAAGCTTATTTATTTCTGATTCAGATTTAAGAATACTTTGAATATTTTGGCCTGAGAAAGACTTATCAAAATTTAGTTTCTCTGTTTTCTCTAGGTTATCTTTCTTCAAACTTTGAATATGTTTTTTGGCATATTCACTTACTGAGAAATCTATCTGCTCACCAATTTCTTCTAATTCAGTGGGAGTAAGATAAAAGAAACTCTTATACCAAAACTCAGAGGGAAACTCTGAAAAGACCTCAGTGAGTTTCATGCGAAACTCGCGGTCCTGATAAGTCAAATAGGTTGCCACCAGAATGGTTTTTAAAAGATCCCGTGAGTCGGCCAATCCACGATGTTCTTCTTTCTCAGCTATGCCTAACAAATTAATAAAGTATTCTAGATTGAGTGTAGAAGATTCAGGAAATAAAAGGGCCAGATAAAAAATGGAATCTTGATAACTCTCCCGCGGGTGAACTGCTGGTAGCCGATCAAAGTAGCGCTTAAGAAAACTCTCCTCAAAATTTGCGTTGTGCGCGAGAAGAGAGTGAGACTCTAGAGTTAAAAGTTCAGGTTCAACTTGCGCCCAAGGAGGTGCTTTTTTCAGAAGATCATTACTGATGCCGGTGAGCTTGGTGATAAACGACGACACAAGATTCTCGGGACGAACCAGGGAGCTGTAAGTTCGGACAAGTTTTGTGTCTTGGAATTGTAAAAAACCAATATCAATTATTTCATCTGTCGCAGCATGAACACCTGTGGTTTCAATATCGAGGACCGCCCATGAACCCAGCGCCATTTTTTACCCTTTATGCGAAGTGACAAATCGAGACATTACCATAAATTATTAGGCAGACTTTCGTCAATTATGCTAGCTTGCATTATTTGGCAATTTTCAAAGAGGACAAATGGAAGCTTGGTTGATGCAAGGTCAATCGATATGTATTCTGCTCATCATGATGGCAGGAATAGTCATGCGTCGTCGGAGAAAACTTCATGTACGTATGATGAGTGTCGCAATGATCTGGGATGTACTTTTAATTCTCCAAATTGAACTAAGTCGTTCTGCTATTCTCACGGCAACTAAAGCTCTGAGTAATCCTATGATTTTGAATATTCATATCTCTATAGCTGTTTCTACCGTGGTTCTCTATGCCTTCATGGTTTATACCGGTCGACTGATGTTGTCTGGTCAAACACAAATTCGCCAAAAACACCGTCTTTTGGGCTATTCTACCTTCTTCATGAGAGTACTGACTTTTATCACGAGCTTTTGGGCCGTTGTTCCTAAGGATTCATAATGTCTTCAGATTTTGCGTTTGTAGAAAATATTATTTTATCTGGACTACCTGACGCTAAAGTTATGGTGGAAGATATGACAGGTACTCGAGATCACTTGGCCATTACGGTGGTCAGTGATGCTTTCAAAGGGAAGCTTCTCATTGAACAGCACCAGATCTTGATGGATCTTTTGAAAGAAGAATTAAAAATGCGCATCCATGCAGTAAAACTCACAACCTTGACCAAAGAAAAATTTGCGAACTTAGCGAAAGGATAATTTATGTCATTTAACGTTTTAAACAATTCAGTTCAAGAAATCACCTCTGATAAAAACCAAGATTTAAAAGCCCAAATTGAAAATCTTCTTGGGAGTTCTAAAGTCGTACTTTTTATGAAAGGGAATGCTGAAATGCCACAATGTGGATTCTCGGCCAACTCTGTGGCCATCCTTAAGCAATTGGGAGTGGCCTTCAATACTTTTAACATTCTGAATGATCCAGAAGTACGTCAGGGACTTAAAGAATTTTCAAATTGGCCAACTTATCCCCAACTCTACGTGAATAAAAAACTCATCGGTGGGAACGACATCATTACTGAGATGTACCAGTCAGGTGAGCTTCAAGACTATTTGAAAAACAACTAAACACCATTGGACCTATGAAAAGAGTAATTGGAAAAATTAATCCTGAAGACCGTCACGTTACTATATGGGGAGCTGGATTTGCTGGTTTGATCTTAGGTTATTATTTAAAAGACCAAGGTTATCGTATAACCATTTACGAGCGTTCAAATAAGGTTGGCGGAAAGATTCAGACCAAAAGAACTTCTGGCGGCTTTATCGAAAGAGGCCCCAATGCTCTTTATTTAAACGCTGACAGCTTAGACCTATTAAAAGAATTAAAACTAGAACCTCTTCCTGCCACCAAAAAATTAAAACGTCTTTTGATGTATAACGGTCGCCCAAGACGCCCTATTCAACTAGGTCTTATTTCTAAAGTGAGTATGAATGCTCATAAGAAACCACCTTTGATTACTGACGGATTAACAGTTGCTGAATTCTTCAAACCACTTTTGGGCCAAGAGAATCTCCACCGTTATCTTTCTCCCGTTTTGGCCGGAATCTATGCTGCTCCCTCAGAGAGTCTTCATTTCAAAACCATATTCGATCAAGTTGGAAATAAAGCTCAATTTGAATCTTATTGGGATTTTATCAAGATGATGTTCAAGCTTCAAAAGACTGAGCCTAAACTTGAACTCTCAGGCTCAGTGAGTTTTGAAGGTGGCATGCAAACTTTGGTCAATCGTTTAGCAGAAGTTTTAAAATCAGAAATTAAACTCAACTATAAAGAGCCTTTCCGTATTAAAGGCAACACCATCATCTGTACTGATGCTGCCAGTGCCTCGGAATTAGTTAAAGAGCTTCGTCCTGAGATGAGCTCTGAACTTGCACGGATCCGCTATCAAGAGCTCACGAGTGTCACAGTTTTTTTGAAGCGCGAGATTAAGTCTCTTCAGCGCTCATTCGGAGTTTTAATTCCTTTTGAGACTGGCTTTAATTCTATTGGTGTAATTAACAACAAAGCGATCTTCCCATCTAATAATGAGAACATCATCTCTTACACTCTAATCTCCCGCAAAAAACTCAGTGATGAAGATATTTATCAAGACCTTAAGTCTTTGAGTAACGAATTTGTGCCAGATGATGTCGAGCACATGGAAACTTCTCACTGGGACAAGGCACTTCCACTCTATGATTTGCAAAGATTTTTGAGTGTGAAGAAAATGCATCAAATTGCTTACAAAGAAGACAATCTTGCGATCTTCGGAAACTATGTTGCCGGTATCAGTCTCAGAGAGATGATCACAGCGGCGCGCACTTTCTCAAGCAACCCGCAAAATTATACGGAGAATCCTTGAGTAAAACTTCAGACTTCCCCTATCTTCACGGTTTCACCGAAACAGAACAGGAAAGACTGCGCTCTCAGGCAGAGTTTGCTGAATATAACATTTTTCAAAACATCAATTTCTCTACTTCAAAAAACGTTCTTGAAGTTGGCTGTGGCGTTGGTGCTCAAACTGAAATTCTTCTTCGCAGGTTTCCAAAGACCCATGTCACCGGTGTTGATTTAAATGAAAAGCAGCTTGATGCTGCTAAGAAATTTCTCAATTCTAAAAATGAATTCAAAGGCCGCTACGATTTCCAACTCATGAGTGGTGCGGACTTAAAGTTTGGACCTAATACTTTTGATGGTGCCTATCTATGTTGGATTTTGGAGCATGTTCCTAATCCGGCTCAAGTCCTCAGTGAAGTCAGACGTGTACTTCGTCCTGGTTCCGAGATCGTTGTAACAGAAGTGATGAATTCATCTTTTTTTCTGGATCCCTATTCTCCGAATGTTTGGAAATACTGGATGGCATTTAATGACTATCAATATGATCATGCCGGGGACCCCTTTGTAGGCGCAAAGCTCGGGAATCTTCTAACTCAGGTTGGATATCAGCAAGTTCGTACGGAAGTAAAAACTTGGCACTTTGATAATCGCCAACCGGCACAAAGAAAACAGGCCATTCATTATTGGACTGACCTCTTACTCTCAGCGGCTGATCAATTAGTTAAAGAAAAATATGTGGATGCGGAAGTAGTCGCGAAAACCAAAGAGGAACTGGATAAGGTTTCCAATGATCCCAATGCAGTTTTCCTGTATTCATTCATGCAGGCCAAGGCCTTGGTCTATTTCTAGTCTGCAGCAATATCTTCAAGTTTCATGATCACATTCATACGTCCATGACCATCAGAGAGAAAATCTGCTTTCTCTAAGTTAAGACCACGAAAAGAATGAAGCGGTAAATTAATCAAATCCTTATTCTTGATACCTTGAATTTTGCTCCGGATAGTGGTCACCACTTTGCCACGAAAGCGGTTAATATTTTTAATCGAGCTCGGGAACCCAAACCGAGGGTGACCGTTGATAATAGTGTCGTCTGAGAGATCAATATCATCCAGGCGAATTATCACCACTGGATCAACACCCACTTTCTCAATTCTAATTTTGACTTTTAGAACTAAAGGAAATCGAATCTCACTTGTTCCAAGAACTATTCTTTCAAAACGCTTAGGTAAATAGCTCACGTCTAAGTAAAGAGTTCCGTAATCCCCTTCTTGATCAAGACGAAGACCCATCTTGCGGGCACCCAAAGATATACCTGCATCTGAGAAAACTTTATTCCACAAACCCTGGTCATAGGTGGCAAGAAGAAGTTTGTTAATATAATCCTCAGAAACACTCGCCAAGATATTTGCATCACCATCATTAATTGAAGATTTAATCATCTCTAAAGAATTTCTAAACTGAGCTTCTGTTAAGCGGCTTGCCATGGGGATTGATGCTTTATGGTTCAAACAATCACTCTTATAGGTCTTAAAATTTGCAAGGGTACAAAAGTCTCCTGGAATAATAACCTCCAGATCATTACTTGAAATGGCACTGGTGATTTTTTCTAAGCGAAATAGACCATTTAGAATTTTTGGCTCGTACCACCAGTCTTTTTTCAAGTTCGCCTTCTCAATGAGTCTATTAGCAGCGTCGGCGGTATTCTTGCGAAGGATACTTGAAACCTGAGTGAGAAGCAGACCCTTAATCCCTTCATGGTTATCACGTAGATATTTTTTGATCTTTTCTTTAGAGAAATCAATCTGACGGTTACCTACTCTGATGCTAACTTGAGGCAGATCAATATCTTCATAATTTAAAACGATACTCTGAGGAATTCCCATTAAAGTATTTGTCATCTTATCAAAGCTTGCTTCTTGCAGTTGAAATTTGAATGACTCAGGCTGATTAATGATTTTTAGTTTCGCGAAGAATTTTAAAAGACCTTCCTCACTTGCACTAATCACAGGCTTAATAATATGAACATTTATTGAAGGGCCGGGACGGTTATTGGCCGCAGGAATAACTAAAGAAAGAGTAATGCGATCTGCTTCAAGGTGAATATCACTAGCAGAAATATCCGTTTTGAGAATAATTCCATCAGAAGTCAATTCTGTAGCTCGCAGATCAGTTTTAAAGCCTTCTACATTATAAGAAAAACCGTTTAAGCTCACATTAGTTCTGCCATTAAGGAAATCAAGTCCAAGAGCATTCCCAAGTCCACTCAATAAAGTTCTAGATTGGGCAGGAAGCATTTGACCTAGAGTAGCTTCACGCACAGTGAGAGGGCCATCGAGCTTAAGTTTAAAGGGATCGAGAATTCCAAAATTTGATACGAGAACGCGCAGCCTTGAAATAAGCAGTTTTGTCCAATCTGATTCAAGTTTAGAAACCACATAAATGTCTGGTGATTTAAAAGCTTCTGCACCCACTACTTGAAGGGATACAAAAGAGGCCAAAAATAAACAAGTCACAAGAGTCTTTTTCATATTTTACCTAAGAGAAGGGTTTCTGCTATTAAATTTAATGTCAGAAATATCTAAGTTAATAAGTAAGTAAGCCGCTTGATTGACCGTGATAAGCTTGGGAACAAAAGTTACACCTGATTGATTGAGAAATCTTGAAAGCTCAACCTGATACTCTTTATTTACATATTGATTAAGATTCTCTTTAAGCTGAGTCATGACACCATCCCGGACAATGTCTGTCATACGGTCCACATTGGATGGATAGTGAAAATCGTTTGTGAGTATCCCGTTCTCAAAAGGAGAAAGAACGCGCAGATATAATGCCAAACCACCTGTGGGAGAAGGACGTAGGGAAGGAATGATTTCAATTTCTATCGGGAAGTAGATCACGGCCTTGTTATTGTTGCGCTCAAGGAAAGCTGCAATCATATTCTTAAACCACTCACCAATATTTGATGCTTGAAGTTTTTTAAGATCAATGGAAGCATTGACTACACCAATGATACTTTTTTCGGGAGTAAAGTGAGTTCTGACACTTTGGACACTGAAGCCTTGAACTCCACCCAATTTATCAAAGACATCTTGAAACAAACCGGTAGTTGTCACCAGATCAAGAGCACCATTAATCAAGGGCTCAGAGATCACGAGATTGACATCGTTTCCACGCTGAGATGTGAGATCAAGAGGTGGCAGAATACGGTTAGAATTTCCAAGGGTGGTCCGCACATTCATTTGGCGATTATTAAGGATAAATGCAACATCTCCACCAAGTTCGATATCTTTATTCCCAGGTGTGCTCATCTTTTTAAGAGAGATATTCATCTGAGCATTGCGAATGACATCTGCAATCTGTCCCATGAGGGCAGACATCGTATTTGGGGATACAGGAACCTCAGGTCGGTGATAAGTTACAGATGTCTGCGGATGCGCTGTTAAAAATTCATCAAAGGTCACATCTTGATCTTTTTTAAAAACCTGCCAAGAAGTAACAATTTGTTTATTCACCAGATAAACGTTAAGCATTTCAGCAAAGTCTGATGCAATATAGTCGCCCACAAATCTTAGAAGCTTTTTCCCTAGAAAAGTCTTACGAGAAAGGATCTCGCTTCGTAAATTAGAAGTATCAAGCACAGTTTCTACCCCATTAACAATGAGGGTGACTTGGGGAATTTGAACTGAGCGAAAATTAATATCAACATTTGGGGCCTGGCGGGATTCTAAATTAGAAGTCACAGACATAACTTTTAACCGGGCCACTCCCCCATCCGTTTTCAAGCGAAGAACTGCTTCCAAAGTTACAGGACGCCCATGAGTTACAATACGCAGATTAGTCACATTGGCCTTAAGACCATTTCCGCAGCGTTTAACGTTTCTTTGCTTATCTTCACAAAGAGAGAGTTTAGATGAAGAGACAACTATTTGAGGAAAGCTTAAATTTAGTTTTAAATCAAAACTCTGAGGAGTTGAATTAAAAATGGTTGTTCTGACTGACGCTGGATCAAGATTTCCAGCAATCCTGATATCAGAAGCTGAGAGATAAAAATCAATATCACGGTTAACATTGAGATTACTGAACTGACTCACCATAGAGACGATGGGATTTGAATTTATATCTGCTTTCTTCAGAGTAAATTTATAGAGGTTTTGTGGGATGACAACTGTTCTCTGATTAGTGGCAGATGTATTATACTTCACGGCCATCTGAAGAATCTTATAGATACCTTTCTCATTTAATCGCATGGCCAATTTTTCTTGGGCCATGGCAAACGTAGACAATGAGCATAGAAGAACACTTACAAACAACGCCCGCATGATGGCTCCTTAAAAGCTTTGGATCATCAATTGCAATCCCAAGGCCACCAGTATAGGGCCATATGCGTGTAGAATAGACTAAACATGTAGTGGCAGAAAGGAAGTGTCTAACTTTTAGACACTTTTTTTAAGAAAATATTCAGCAGGGTCAATAGGATACCGTCAAATACATTGTCATAGAAGTTTTTCAAAGCCGGGATATTCAAAATAGAATCGCTGCTATTCTCATTTTAATAACTAATGAGGCATTATGAAATTCTCACTTATTCTTTTTTTGTCTATTATGGCTTCTCAGACTTAC
>CAMDDI010000131.1 GCA_945890905.1 Bacteriovorax stolpii | reverse complement strand
TGCCAAAATTCTTTCCCGGTATAGGACAGTCGATTCAAATGCTATATCTAGCGACCTTACCTTTGAAGTCATCCGCATTTAAGTACTCACCATCCAACATCTGCAAGAACTGTTCGATGTTTCTAATAGTGAACGAGGATCGCTTCAGGCCATTAAGCTTCCCTGTCTTCTTATTAAGTCCGTGGTTAATGTGGTCGATCTTACCCCGATCCCACCTTGCTCTATTCACGCTCTTAGACATGTTACCTCTCCTATCGTCAAATCGCAAGCAAATAGTTACGTAAATCCGTAACTACTCCCTCAGATATTGTTCTCTTTACTATCTTAGACCGCATCGGAAGATCTCCACCTTCATTTCTTAGATTGACCGTGACAAATTTCAAAAATAAAACAATCACTCGCGAAGACAAGGAATGGTTTCAATTTAGAACACTTATAACCCCCAAAATCCTTTTCTTTCAAAAATCAATTCCAATATACCTTTACGTAAGCACTGCTCACTGAAAAGTGTGTTGGAACCGTTCGTATTTGAAAGTTGTTGTAGGATCCAAATTTAATCTTATTAATTTCAGAGAAGCATATGTCGAGACTAAAAATGCAGGAGCGCTCGGTAAATCGGTCATCCATTTGTGAGCCGCAAGAACAAAAAAACAATGAGTGTAGAATTGATTCCGGTATACATTTCTAAAGCAGAGTTTGCTGACAAAAAAGAAGAGATTCAGAATTTAATCGCAAAAATCTTGATTAAAGCTCATCAAGATGATTTAAAAAATGAAAATTTGGTTCAATCCCCACCACCATCTGACCTAGACAATGGATAAGCGAATAGTCAAAGTACAGATTCATCCCTATATCCAGTCTCAGGGATCGAAGTGGCTAAAGGCTGTCACTCCAACGAACAGATAAATCAATTTCGACTGAGCATCCATCGATCAATATCAAACTCTAATCGTCCATTTAGGAACTTTCCAATCGCCAGTGATTCTTTTTTACGAATAGAGACCTTAATTGGCAAAAGATATGAGTCGGCTTTGGTATCAAACCAGATGGAAGTTTTCCAGCTGGATCCTCCGATTGTCACAGTTGACTTCAATCTCCCCCAACCCTCTTCGGATGACTGATGGAGAGCACGTATACGCTTGGCAGTGGACTTAGGAATGGTGACAAAACACCATCCCGCAGGTCCTTCATACTTCCAGAGTTTTGCTCTAAAGGCGAAGCTCGTCTTTTTCTTATTTTTTAACACCGCCCACCCTTTCGTAGTGAGAAAATATCATCGTCTTATCGTCTAACTTTGAGAAAAAGGCCCCAGCTTTTGGATCGCTCATCCCAGCCTCTGCAGCTTTCTTGGCCAGCTTAACATCAGACCAAACGACAAAGTCGATCCAGCGACCATTCTCAGAACTATAATAGTCTCGTGATTTAAATCCTTCAAATTTTTGAATCACCTGATTCAATTCTGCCATAAGACTCTTTTGTTCATCCAGTTTCACATTGTCCTTAAATTTCATCGACACCACCTCAAAAGCATCTGTGGCCAAGGCGAGATGAGAAAACAACATAAATAGACCTCCAATTATAAATTTTAACGTATGAACTCCTTGTTGATTCATCATAGTTAAATATATGTCATGTTACGGCATAATAAATGCTAGGATAATTGTTATGGGTAAGAGTAACCTAAAAACAAAGAATGATCGAACGAGCAGGCTGCTAGGTTTGCTGCGATCAGAAGATCACTGGACCACTCACCAGCTCGCTACTGAGCTGGATATCTCGCATCGAACAATCATGAGAGATATTCAAGAGCTAAAAGAGGCAGGATACCCGCTAGAGGCTGACCGCGGTCGAGGAGGCGGGATCCGACTCAATGGGCGCTGGGGAATCGAGAAATTAAATCTTACCAACCAAGAAGCCATTTCACTATTACTCAGCTTGAGTGTGACAGAGGCTCTAACAATGAAAAGCAACGATTTTGGCTCCAGAGAATTGAAACAAAAAATTGCCAACGCTTTTCCCGAAAGTCAGCGAGAAATGATCAACAATCTTAGAAAACGAATACTCATCGGTAAGCTCGCATCCGGTGAAGTTCTCAATAATTTCAGAAGAGTCAGTGGCGATGTGTGGGATAAAGTTGTTCTGACGTTCTTCGAATCAAAAAAAATTAATATCGAATACATCGATGAAAAAAATAAAATTACTTTCCGAGAATTCGATCCTCATTTCCTGCTCTTGAACTGGCCAGTGTGGTATCTACTGGGATGGGACTACTTGAGAAATGATGTACGCGTTTTTAGAGTTGATAGGATTAAAAAAATCACTTCTGCCAATGTCGTTATGGTACGGAGACCTCGATCTATTTTCTTAGAAACCTATAAGGAATACTTTAAGAATATTTAATCCTACCTCATGCCGCTGGCCGAAGGATCTAAGGATTAAATGGCGATTGCTCAATGAATTTTAAACTAAACGGTAGAACCACTGACTGCTTTATCCAGTAATTCACTTTAAATGACCACCATCTTCCAGTTCCACCCGTCTTGTGCATTTCATCTTGGATTCCAAACTCAAGTGTTGCCACACCAAAAAGATGAATAAAACAAGATGAATCAAAATCCCAAACAACAATTCCTGCTTGAGAGTTTAAGGAAAAATTTCCAAAGGTATTGTATAAAGAGTTACCTGAATAATCTGGAATGCGAAGAGTGTTATTTTCAGCTATTTCAATAAAGCCCTTGGGTCCACCTCTATGTGAGGCGTCTGCAAGTCCATCGGGGTTAAGGCTGGAGACAAAAAAAGTATCAGCATTTTTTAGTATATCTCTAAGGGGGTCAATCAAATCCCCATCAGTTTTTGCTGTTTCCCCATGAACATTATCACTTATTTCAACAGTTCTTTTCTGAATATATTTTGGGCAATTTGGATAGGATTCAGCAACCTCTATCATTAATTTATCATTAGAAATCAATATCACCTTACCATTGATTCGTAATCTGCGTCTGGTTGACAGTTCAATGGCCAATCCCCCAACAAGACTTTCATTTGTAATAATAGATAAAACAGGATCAATACTCTTATTTTTATGAGCACTAAGATCAAAAGTGAGTATTTTCCCCGTTGTATCCACGGAGATAAAACCTGGAGCACCAAAAAGAATAGAGACTGGAATTGTTTTATTCAAATCTTCTGTACTTAAAATAAAATACTGAAGTTGGGATAAGAATTTATGGGCCGGTGCCATAACAACATCTTCGTATAGCCTTCCATTAAGCAAAGCTGTTTCACGCTCGTTTAAATCTTCCTGTATTTTTACTTCGCCTGGATGAAAAGGATCTTTAATCTTCATGATCTAAAAAGGCCCATCCCAAACAAGATGGGCCCTCCTTTAAAACTAAAATGTTGTAACGACATAACCTTCATCGATATAACTGACTAACGACGTCAGTCCTGTTGTTCCTGGAATTTTCAAGTCTCTTAGTAATGGAGTATTTGTCTGTTTTAAAGACTCCGTTGCTCCAAATACATCAGCACACCCGCCACATGCCCCTTCTACTTTATCCAAAACAGCTTCATAGAGTCCATGAAGAACATGCTTCGGTTGCGATAATTCAGAAACCCAGCGAGTCCCTGTCCCTTGAAAAACGATTTTGACGTCATTCTTTCTTTCTTTTTGATCATAAGCAAACGCAAGAGCATTAAACACTCGACCTAAGGCCTCCTCGCCGAGTTTTGGATCTGACAAAACGACAACTAATGACTTCTTCATAAAAACCTCTTTTTGGTATTGTACCGATCGTTCGGTTTGATTAATATAAATCAGTTCCTTTTTATTTGCAAGTTGCTTTTGTACCGATCATTTGGTACAATTTCGTTATGGGTGCATTAATTTTAGGCCGTAACGAGATGTTAGCTATTTTACTGAAAGAATTCAGGGCTTTGGGATTTCAAGGCCTTTCACTTAGCAGGATCGCTGAAGCAACGGGCCTTGGTAAAGCAAGCCTCTATCATCATTTCCCTAAGGGAAAAGATGAGATGGCCCTTCAAGTGATGAAGTTTGTGAAAGACTGGATTCAAAGCGAAATCCTGATTCCTATTAATGATAAAGAAATTCCACCAAAAAAGAGACTCAGCCACGTTTTAAAAACGCTTGATCAGTTTTATGAGAAAGGTGCTACCGCATGTGTGATTGAAATGATGCTTGCAGGAGATGTCCCTCCATCAGTTAAAGGCATTGTAAAAGAATGCGTGGAAGATTTACGTGAAGGTTTCATCTCTTTAGGTAAGGACTTTGGATTATCTAATGATGAAGCTAAGAAAATAGCTGAGCAGACATTAATTGGAATCCAAGGAAGCTTGATTATCTCGAGATCTCTCAATGATGTTGGTGTATTTAAAAGACAAATTAAAATCATAGAAAATTATTTTTAATCTACAACTGGAAATATTATGTCAAAGATCACTTTAGGTGTTGAGCACGTAGGCCTTTCAGTCAAAGACGTAAAAGAAGCAGCAACTTTCTTTTTGGACGTTCTTGGCTTTAGTAAGTTGGGTGAGCGTGATGACTATCCGGCAATCTTTGTAACAGATGGCGTCACTAAGATTACCTTGTGGCAGGTTAAAGATCCTCATTCTGCGACTCCTTTCAACAGACAAGAAAATATTGGTCTTCACCATTTGGCTTTTAAACTAGAAAACGATACGGCCCTTGATTCTCTTTATGAAAGAATGAAAACAGTAAAGAACGTAAAAATCGAATTTTCCCCAGAGAATTTAGGACAGGGCCCGTCACGTCATATGATGGTCTATGGACCAAGCGGTATTCGTTTAGAATTTATTGCCCGAAAATGAGTCTTGGAGACAATATGCTAGAACCTATCAAAGGACTCGTTTTAGGTTTAAAAGATCCAGGACTTAATCCTCACCTCCCCTTACTTCCAGTAGGGAGCCTAGTAAAGGATTTCAATTTAAATCTAAGCAATGGAAGAACTATTGAACTTGAGCAAGTTGTAAAAAATGGTCCGTTGGTTTTAGTTTTTATTCGTGGAACTTGGTGCCCATTTTGTAGAATGCACCTAAGCCGGTTAAGCAAGTGGGTAGAAAAATTAAAGAATAAAACTGCAACTGTTATCGTTGTATCGACCGAGTCTGTGCCAGTCATTAAGAAATGGCTACAAGAGAATCAAATGCTATATCTTTTTGCGAGTGATGAAAAATTTGAATTATCTAATTATTTTGGAGCTCACATAGATCCTAATGATTTTGCCAATGCAGCCACATTCGTCATTGATTCCGATAAAAAAATTAAGATGGCCTACAATGGCAAACGAACCGATGGTAATTTCGAAAAAATAAATAAAGTTATTTGATCAGTCTTCGGGCCCGCAACCGAATGGCTTAATTTTATAAATGAGAATTTTATTTGGGATGAATTTTTGAAAGTCTTTCTTTTAACCTTGGTGTAGCAAAATCTAAAAATGCTCTCAGCTTTATGGCGACAATTCTTCCGGCCGGGTAAACAAGATGTACCGGCCACGGCTCGGGCTCAAAGTCTTTTAAAATAATTTGAAGCGCTCCCCTCTTTTGATATTCTGCCACCTGGTACGAGAGAGCTCGTGTGATGCCTGCTCCGTTTAGTGCGGCTTCAAGTCCTGCTTCTGGTGAATTCACTTCAAGCCTGGACCGTATGAAAACAGAATTCTTCAATTTCCCATTGGGAAAAATCCATTTTGTGGATGACCCAAGCGAGCCAATCGTTATGCAGTGATGTTCCTTTAGATCATTTGGAGATTTAGGCAGTCCCATCGTTTTCAGGTATTCCTTATTCGCACAAGTTTGTTGGCGAACTTGACCAACTCTAATGGCCATCAGGGAACTACTAGGAAGCTCTCCTATTCTTAAAGCCAGATCGATCTTTTCTTCAATCAGATCAACGCTTCGATCTGAAAGAGATAATTGAATATCGACCTCAGAATAGGCCTTCAAGAAATCAGTTATAATCGGAAGTAAGTGAAGCTTACCAAAAACAACAGGTGCAGTAATAGTGAGATGACCTTTTGGAGCTGCATACTCGCCTGTTACTGTTCGTTCAGCTTCTTGAACCTCATCCAAGATTCTTCGACAGAAAACCAGGTAGGATTGACCATAGTCAGTAAACTCCAAAGAGCGTGTCGTTCTAGTAAGTAGCTTTACATTAAGATGTGCCTCAAGCTCACTAATCTTTCGGCTCACACTCGCCAAAGGAATTTTGAGTTTACGGGAAGCCTCTGATAAACTTCCACCATCTGCCACTGCTACTAAAATCGACATCGTTTCAAATCTATCCATAAATCCATCCTTCCAGATTTGGAAGAGTGTATCACAAAAATACTATCTAATCTATTTAATTGGAATGATCGATAATGTATTCATCTAAGGCAATTAAGCCTAGAAGTAAGGAGATCATTATGTCACGAATTAATACCCCAAGCTCCATTGAAGCCGCACCAGAAGCCTCACGACCAATGCTAGAAGCTGTTAAAAAACAATTGGGAGTAGTTCCAAATCTATTTCGTATGGTGAGTACAAATCCAGTTGCTCTTGAGGCCTACCTCGGTCTTTCAGGAACACTTGGAAAGGGCAAACTTCCAGCAACTACAAGAGAGCGAATTGCGCTTGCAGTGGCAGAAATTAATGGCTGCAGCTATTGCTTATCAGCTCACACGTATCTTGGAAAAAATGTGGCAAAACTCGATGATGCAGAAATCACGGCCAACCGTAATGGAGCATCAAATGATCCAAAAGCTGATGCAGCGGTTCGGTTTGCAGCGAAAGTTGTTCATCAAAGAGGACATGTTCAAACTAAAGATGTTGAGGCCGTAAAGCTGGCCGGATATGATGATGAACAAATTCTTGAGATCGTGCTTCATATTGCACTTAATACTTGGACTAATTACATCAATGAAATTGCTCAGACTGAAATAGATTTTCCTGTTGTGCGTCCTAACGCTAAATAGGTATGAATAAGAAAATAGAATCTGGTGAGATTTAGTTCTCACCAGATCTATTCTTGAGGCGACAATGATTATAGAAAAAATGGAAAGAAGTTTGCCATACCACCATTCAACCAAGAATCTGCAAAACTTAAAATTCAAGCGGCAGCAGATGCATGGAATACTAAGAACCCAGAAATCGTGGCCATGGCCTATACTGCAGATTCACAGAAGTTAGGTTCCAAGCTGACCTCATAATCAAAGCCGAACACCTTGCTGCTTCAAAGCCTTTACCTGATCTCCTATAAGTTTCGAGATTCGAGAAGGTTCACGCCTGTCACCAATTTTAAAAGAGAAATGTCGTTTAAGACTTGGATATATGCCCGTACTAAGAAAATCATAAAAAGGAGCGAGTTCAATCTTTCCGTCTTTTAAAAGCAGCGAAATATTTTTCGAATGGCTATCATTATTTAGGATGAGCAGGTTAAAACATATCCAATCTAAAGATGCATAGATGCTTTCTTTTCTCTGCCGTATTCCCACAAGGGAGAATTATTAGAGAAAAAGGAGGATATCATAATGAATTCTCCCATAAGGAAGAAAGTAGGTCTTCTTATGAGGTTTCAGCACACTTTTACTTAAGATAAGGTGCGACCAACACTTTCAGAGGAATAGGCATCTTTCGGTTCTGATAGATTCGAATCAATGAGAAAAGACTCCGCATCATCAAGAGCACCCAAGGATCTGTCACTTCTCTCAGTAATTTAATTCTCTGACCGAACTCACTTTCTAAGTCTTTTGAGTAAGACCAGTCTGGTTGAATGAATTCCCGCAAGAACGGTTCAAACAAAGCGTCTCGAAGTTGTTGCTCGCGTCCTTTAAACCAAGTTCTCTCAAGCCTAATCCCGAATTCTAAAAAGGCTTCCGCGACGGCTTCATTCATCAGAAGTTTTTTAAAACCCAAAATCCGTCGGGGAGAAATGATCTGGCTGCAACCATAATCAAAGACTACCACTTGTCCGTTTGGCCTCATCCCCCAGTTCCGGTCATTGAGATCACCGTGAAGAGTGCCGTGTTTAAGAAGGGATTCAAAAAAGAATGTGAAAACATGAAAGTTTTGAAAATGTGGGAGGTCTTTGGCCAAAGTGGAATCAACCCATTCCTGGCAAAGAGCGGAAGCAGTAGTGAATTCTGGGATGACCTTGGGAATTTTGAAGCGAGTATCACTTTCAAAGAGGGCTTCAAACTTTTTCTGAAAATCTGCCTCTCGTGAAAGGTCCGTTTCTTCTTTAAAGACTTCGGTGAGAAATTGATTAAAAACTTGTTGATCAAAAGAAAATCCTTTGGCCTTGGAAAAGTATTTCCCCAAGAGAAGAATGTTATCAATTTCTTTTTCAAGTTTTTTCCTGATGCCGGGATGAAGGATTTTGAGTGCATAATTTTTTTGATTCAACTCGATATGAAAAACCTGCCCCATGGAAGCGGCCAGCACTTCATCTGAAACTTGGATCTTTTCGTTGTGGTGCTTTAAAAAGAATGCTTTGGCCTCAAGGGCAGACACTGAAGATTTAGGAAGCTTAGACTCTTTGCCTTGAGCGAGGAGCTGCCCCAGCTTAGCACTCAAGCCCTGAGAATTCAGAAGCTCCTGTGCCCAAAATTCCTGGGCCTCATTGGGCATGAAACGGTACTTCAAGCGAAGATAAGTTATTTTTAAAAAAGTGGTTAACATGGCCTATAGTTTAGCCGTTTAAGAGCTCAATACCAGTAACAATTTAAAGACGTAGTCGTGTAACTCAGTTTTTTATAAAGACTCAATGCTCTAAGATTACTTTGAGACACCAAAAGAGCAAGCTCCTTTCCTTCCTGGGCCGCGACTCTTTCGAGATTTTTCATCATCTCAATGGCAATCCCCTGTCCTCTAAACTTCGGCTCGATCCACTAATTTATGGTTACAACACACATTTTACTTAAGCACCTGGTCAACTCAGAAATGACAACCCTCTAATTCCAGCGCACACTTCTTCTGTTAACTGCAAACCAAACTCAGTTCTTAAAACCTCGATCAGCTCTCCATGATCGCCAATTTTTGTTTTAACAGCAGCACTGTTTTTTGGGCGAATGGTAAAATCAAAGTTTTCCAGGCTCAACCTCTCCCCATTCTCGCGCGCGCGCGCCGCCACCAGACGATCCCGAAAGTGCG
>CAMDDI010000130.1 GCA_945890905.1 Bacteriovorax stolpii | reverse complement strand
TCTACAATGAGAATATTGGCGTCATCAATGAGATCAAGCCTTACATTGTCACGGATTAAGAAATGATCCTCTTGGATAAGATAATTAAGTGCTCTTTCAACGTTGGATCCCACTTTAGGATTTGAGTTGTAAATCTTTGTGACTGCTTCAGTTAAATACTCTTGAATAGGTCTATCGGTAATTTGAGGTAAAGGAACATTATAGCGTGTGAACCCCTCGTATAAGTCATAGACCTCGATTGAGTTTCTTTGTGGGCAGAGATGAACTCCACCACCATTGCCGCCTTCTTTTCCTGCGAAGGCACTTGTTGATAAGACTAAAAGTCCTAAGATTAATGATTTCATTGGTTTCTCCGTGTTAATTCAAAAAATTGCATGCTTAAACAGTAAACTGCGTTTTTGTTTTTGGTTGGGGCCGAATCATTTTCAAACTCGCGTCTAAAGTCGCGGAGTTTTTCTTTGAAGGCCGGTAATTGTTCTTTATTGATCGAAATAATGTTAGAAGATATTTCTCTCTCCATCACGTCTTGTTCGAAGAGAGCTTCCATCGCTTTTTTCATCAACTGTGTGTTAAACTTCTTAAGAGAAATAGAAGGAATATCATTAGGAGTGGCGAGAAACTTGAAGACGTCGATCAATTTTCCATCCTTCTCCTGAATCAAATCCAAAGCTTTCATGCGCGTGATAGCTTCTTCTACTTCTACTTTTGTAATGCCTAAAATCTCGGCCATCCAAGTAGAATCATTTTGAAAATCTTCGAGGTAGCTGAGCTCGAGAATTGCAAAGTGATACCAATCTGAGATGACTTTAAAGTATTCGAGTTGAAGTTCTGTAAAGACCTTGGCCTCTTCTTTGTAAGTCATGACTCTTTCTCTAAAGTCAGTGCGCTCTTTAAAACTACGAGCGTGAAGAGAGCCAGCTGAACTTGTGAACCATTGAGTTTTACTTTCAGAGAGCTTTAATTTTTGGGCCACATCTCTTGCGGCATCAATGGATAGCCCTTGCTTCTTACTAAGAATTTGAGAAAGTCGTGGGGCCGACATTCCAAGATCTCTGGCGTAAGCGCGAAGAGAGTATGAGCTGTTGTAGCTTTTGCGTTTATCGAACTCTTCATTTAATAGGTCGTGGTAACTTGTGTATTGCATGGATGGGTTATAACAGGGGTAAGAATTTCACTCAAGAGTTCGCTTAACAAAGCGTTAAGTGAGTTAGGACACAGGTAATTTTTACATTGTTTTAGCTTGGGTCAAAGAGAGGACTCGTGCTTGAGTCCTTCAGAACCGAACACGGGAAAAATGAGAAAAAATGAAATGATGAGAGCAAACATAGAAGCATCGTTGTGAAAGTTGATGGGCGCACTCTAATCGAGGTTAGAGAACAAAGTGTTTCTGGAGTTTAGAATAGACCAAAAGGGATAGGATATTAGCGTTGAAGCTCATTTACATAACCCGTGTAAACGTCACGACCAGAGAAGTAGCGCATGTTTTCACCTTGAAGAAATCCGCCGCGCTCGAGTTCGCTGGCAAGACGAGAATCTACCCGTGAAATAGCATCAACCCATCTGACCCTGGCGCGATCAAGAATTTCTCCCCGATTTGTGCCACGAGGAACCCGGCTAGCAATCTGTGGGGAATGAAAACCAAAGCTTGAATTTGAACGGGCAATACGTCGGCTTCCAGCAGTAAAGAGCACGGTACAGGCCGAATCACATGAACCATAAAGAACACGGGTATGAATTTGCACACGATGCTGACTTGAGAGTGAACTCACTCGGTCTACAAAACGGATGGCCGCATTAAGGTCTCCACCAGCAGAGGAGAGATCGATGAAAACTTCTGGGTAATCCTGAGGATCCATTCTCTTGATGGCCTTAACTATATCTTTTTCCAAATTTCTAAGTGTTGAAGGAGTAATATCTCGGCTAAAGCTGACTCTGGTTTCGGCCAGAGCAACAGATGAGAGGAATAAACTAATGGAGAGAAAGAGGAGTGATTTCATAAAAAACTTCTATGAAACATAAGACAGAGTCACAACTTGAGAAAAAGACCTGAGTAAAATTTACTAGCTCTACTCAGGTCAAAAAAATTAAATTAAGTCGCCCTTAGGTTCTTTGACCCAAATGCAACCGATGACAAAAGTGATCAGAGCAATCGCAATCGGGTAGTAGAGACCGGCCAGGATGTTTCCTGTGCGACTCACAAAATAAGTTCCGATCAAAGGAACCATTCCCCCGAAGACACCGTTACCAATGTGATAAGGAAGGGACATAGATGTATAGCGAATATTAGTGGGGAACATTTCTACTAAGAAGGCAGCAATTGGGCCGTAAACCATCGTCACAAAAAACACTTGAAGGAACACGCAGAAAATAAGTGCGGTTTTATTAATCGGCCAAAGAATTTCTTCTCCCACCACACCGTCCCAGCCAGCATAGTGGATCATGGCTTTATAAATGGGAATGTAAGCCAGAGCAGCGATTAAACAACCGGCCATCATGATTTTCTTGCGACCGATTTTGTCACTAATCCAACCCCAAAAAATAAAGAATGGAGTCGCAATTAAAAGGGCGATGGCGATGATTTCATTGGCCATAACAAAAGGAACTTTGAGCACCGTTTGCAGATAGTAGAGAGCGTAGAACTGACCGGTGTACCAAACCACACCTTGACCCATGGTGGCCCCAAGAAGAGCGATGATCACCAGACGTCTATTGACGGGATTCACAAAACTATCACGAAGAGGAGAAGTGGATGCTTTTCCAGATGCCTTCATTTCTTGAAACACGGGAGACTCGTGAAGTTTTCTTCGAATCACAACTGAGATCGCCACAAGTACAACTGAAAGAAGAAAAGGAATTCTCCATCCCCAGTTTGCAAATTCTTCTTCCCCAACAAATTGGCGTGTTGCAAGTATCACTCCCAAAGAAACAAACAATCCAAGAGTGGCAGTAGTTTGAATAAAGCTTGTATAGAAGCCGCGCTTACCAGCAGGAGCGTGCTCTGCCACATAAGTGGCTGCTCCACCATATTCACCACCTAAGGCAAGACCTTGAAGCAAACGTAAAAGGAGAAGAAGGATGGGAGCAAAAATTCCAATTTTTTCGTAGTTCGGGAGAAGACCGATAGCTGTGGTTGATACTCCCATAATCAGCAAAGTTACTAGAAATGTGTATTTGCGGCCAATGAGATCACCAATGCGTCCGAAGAAGAGTGCTCCGAAAGGGCGGACAATAAATCCTGTGGCAAAGGTTGCTAAAGTTAACAGCAGGCCAATGGTCTCATCACCTTTTGGAAAAAACTGGGTGGAAATGATAGTTGCAAGGCTTCCGAAAATATAGAAGTCGTACCATTCAATGAGAGTTCCGGCCGACGAAGCGCCGATAACTGTCCAAATGTTGTTACGGGTGGTCTGGGTGGACATAGTCATATCCTTTTTAATAATTGATTATAAAAATGCTATTGTATTAAGTTCAAAGTAGGAACTAGAAAGAGGGGTTTTGGTGCCGAGAGGTCATAATTTTGGAGCTTGTGGGGAACTGAGTGTGTGGATTTGAGAAAGTAGAATTGAAAAGGCCACCTTTCGGCGGCCTTATTTTGTTATGATTTTTAGTTTTCCAGAGTTGATTCACCACCACCACTCATCAGACCTGTAGTTCCTCCGGGCCATGGCCAGTGCCATCCGCCTACAAAACCTCCCACAAATCCGCCATCTTCTTCATTTTCAGTTGGAGGAGTTGTAGGGCCTGGTTCGCCACCACCAGTGGAGCCTCCAGTTGAATCAGGTAAATCTTCACCAGTTCCACCACCACCTGATCCGCCACCAATTACTACTGTTGAGCCGTCATCGTCGCCGTTTCCTCCACCCACTGTTTCACCTTCTGGAGCTGGACCCATGCCTGAATCATCATCAACTGTTCCAGGAACACTTGTGACTTTTCTAAAGACACCACAGGCAACAGGAAGAGTTTGAAAGTTCGCAAGTCTTCCACGGCGTGCAACTGTTTCAGGAAGGACTGTTTCAGGTGCGACGCCGTAGATAATCACTATGCGTCCTTCGAAATTAAGATTTTTATCGGCACCAATTTTTACAAAATCATCATCAAGATCTCTATCTTCTTCTCTAAGATCATCAATGAAGCGATCATATGATGTAATTTCTGAATAAGTATAAACGCCTACTGGATCAGATACTGGAAAAGTACTTGAGCCACGGTCTTGCGAACTTAAATCTCCATCCAAAGGAATAAGAATACCTCCTGAAGCTTTAGCAGATTCTACTGCATCGATAAATCCATCACCGTTGTCATCATTTGTTGGACAACTTGTTCCAGAGTGAATGTACTGAGAATGAATAAGATTGGGGTGTAGACCCGAAAATCTCACATCAGATAAGAGCTCTTTTTTCTCGCGGGCCATGGTGACTGAACCAGTAATAAAACCTGCAGCTGTCTGATTAATTGTCTGGAGTTTGGCCATATACTGACCCTCAAGTTCTGCATCTACTGCCACTTCATCCTGCTGTCTTTGAGCATCACCAGAGCTACTGCCGCCACCTCCACCGCATGAACTGAGGTTAAGGATACCCACTCCCAGAAGTAATGTTGTAAATGAATGAACGAGAGATAGTTTCTTCATGTGATATTTCTCCTTGGATCTTGGTAATTAAAGATTAATGCCAAAGGCTTCTTCATAGGCCTGACGAACTTCCTGAGCAACCCATCCTGTTTTCACAGTTCCAAACTTTTCTTGGAATTCAAGATCGATGGGTTGATAGAAATACATGCTAGTTTTCTGAATAAAACATGAACCAGTTTCAGGATAGTCAGCATGATCTGAATATGTGATTACTGTCGGGCAAGCAGCGTTGTCTTTCATGAAAATATCAGTCCATTGTTTGGTAGCGAGAGGCCCACGGGCATATTTCATGTCCATGACTCTTTCTTTGATCACACCATCTACATTCACGTGAATCATAGGAGCAACATGGAACCACCATTCAAAGGTATACTTACGGATATATTTAGCCGTGAAAAAAATCCAAATTTTATTGGAGTAAATATTTCTTTGGACTCTCCAATCATAGGCCCAAACTTGTGCGCGGTTAAAGCATTGCGTTTCACCTTCTTTAGCAACTCGGTGATCGCGAAAAATAGACCTTGCTTCGTCGATAGATTTAATAACCGAAGAATTGTACTCTAATAGACTAGTAGAAATTTCTTCGCCAGGGGCAAGAGCTGCTTTTGAGGAGTCTTCCTCTGCAGATAAAATTTCTGTTTTATCGCTGAGAGTGAGTTTCATTAATTGATTTGTTTCTTGAGCAGATTTTAACCTTTCAATTAGTTCTAAATTGAATGGTGAAATTCGTCCAACACGACCATCACTCATAAATACTAAGGCTTCTTCACCCTGAACTGAGCTTGAATCGATTTTATGAATTTGGGTGGAGAGAGTTGAGTTGGCAAAAACGGGATGACTTAGAAGCAAGCAGAACCCGAAGAACAAACGCATAAAACCTCCTATGTTTTACAGATCATCTTGAAAACCATATTGAGCAAGAAGGTTATTATTGTCATCTAAAGCGTAGCCAAAGCTTCATTGTTGGAAGTGCTTGCAGCGATTGCTCTTGAAAAATAGAAGACTTAATGCATGGTGAATTCGTTCAGGGAAATGAATAAAAAGCAAATCGAAAAATTTCTGCAAGGCATGACTCTTTTTTAAAGTAATTACTCAGGCTTGGAATAAAAATGCACCCCTAATTGCTAATCCTGATTTTGTTGGCATAAGCCCCTTTTATAAGGAAACTTGAAACATTTAATTGTTCGCAGACAAATGGGGATGATTTAAGCCATTGTTTTGATTTGATTTTAGAGAAAACACTTTTCCCAAGTGAACTCCGAAAGACATTATAGATCCCTTAGAACAAGGGATTACGAATCAATCAAGATTGATAGAAATACTTTTTTAGGATTCTAGTCATGCCACAGAGAACTGATTGCACGTAGTAATAAGGTGGCAATGTATTTGCAATTTAATTCGCGAGTGCATTTCTAAAGGAGGAATTATGAATGAGAACGATCATATTAACCGCTGGGGTGAGAGTCATGTAAAACCTTCTCATGCAAAGACCTTTCATGACCCAAACTATAGTTGGTCTAAAGATTCTCGATCAGAATCATTTAATGAGAGTACTAGGAATCTTGAGTTTGTCTGGGACCAGTTTCAGCTACATCCAGAATTGGATTCATCTGGGATTAGCGTCTCTTACAAAGATGGTTGTGTACATCTAGAGGGGTCGGTAAAGAATCTGGAACAAAAATATCTTGCCGAAAAGTTTGCGCGCGCTTCATCTCACGTACTTGAAGTCGTGAATGATCTTAAGGAAAACCAATGAAAAGGAAAAAAAACTACTTGAATAATGATCACTCACGTTTTGCCGTTCATGACCTTAGAGACGAGAGTTTTGAGTTAGGGGAAAAAGATCCGGTTTTTGAAAAAACTTTACTGGATTATTCTGCTGACGATAGAATCTATAATTCTATCCGAGAAAATCTAGATAACGGACAAATAAATCATTCAGCCAGGATTCAAGTAACATTTCAAAAAGGCAAAGTGCTTCTTGAAGGATATGTTGAAACAAAAAAAGAAAAGCTTTTAGCAGAGACTTTGATTGAAGACCTAGTCGGAGTGAAGGGAGTTGAAAATAAGCTCATGTTGATGGATGGCCCAATTAGTGGTCCTTCTGAAGTTACTATTAAAGATCTAGGAGTTGATTTATGAAGACGTCAAAGAAATACTCCATGCAGCAAGATGGAAACACAATGGGAGGTCCTTGGGCCGAAAACCGGGGGTGAAGAGGATCCCCATGGCGGATTGATATTCCTTTTGATGAAGATGATCTCGCGAACTGGAATCATCGCTAGGGTAAGATCAATTCTTTCAGACAAAACCTGGCAGAGAGGATAAAATTTTTGAATGAACAAGGCTGTATTTTTAGATCGTGATGGTGTCATCAATCATACTATTTTCCGGATGGGGAAACCCCGGGCGCCTTATACACTAAATGAATTCCAACTCTTTGATGGAGTGATTGAAGCGATTGCTTTACTCAAATTGCACCAATTTCTTTTAATCGTTGTCACCAATCAGCCTGATGTGGCGCGAGGATGGGTGTCTAGAGAAAGTGTAGAGAGAATGAATTATGAAGTTCAAGAACTTCTTGGCGTAAATTGTATCAAAGTTTGCTTTCATACTGAGCATGATTTTTGTAATTGCCGTAAGCCTCAACCTGGTATGCTTCTAGAAGCGGCATCTGAGCTTTCAATTGATATGAAAGAATCTTACATGGTTGGAGATCGTATAACAGATATTGATGCGGGTATTAGTGCAGGATGTAGAACAGTACTCATAGATGAGAGTGAAAATTTTGAACATCCAAGACCCCATTTTCAAACAAATTCACTTTTAAAAGCTGCGGAATGGATCGTTAAGCAATTCTAATAGTTGCCATCTAAATCTAAATCTTCAGTACCGACGGCATCTACTTCTGATGAACCAGGCCCTAGTCCAGTGTTACTTGGACGACTTCGATTTCCATTGATTGAGTCTTGATCAATGTCTTCTTGTCTCTCCTGTTGCTTACAAGAAAGAAGTGTTGTGAAAGAAAGTATAAGTACTAAAAGTTTCATAAATTTCTCCTTATCCCTTATCTAAGCAGAGTTAGGGCCTTGAAGTGAACTAAAGTTCATCTCAAGTTTACTCAACTTAAATACTCATCCATGAGGCAGACTGCCTTCTCATTCAAATTTTTAACATGTGAGTTGTCGTATATCGAAGGTGTTGTAGCGTATTACGTTGGTACAAAAATTGCTTCATTTCTTTAAGAGAGGTGTCCATGTCAAAAAAAAACTTTGCGCCTAAGTCTCTCAAAGATCAAGTCATAGTCATCACCGGTGCCACCAATGGAATTGGACTTGCTTGTGCTAAGTTGGCAGCTAATCGGGGGGCAAAAGTGGTGATGTCTTCACGCAATCAAAAACGTTTGAATCAATGTGTACAAGAAATCATGGCTGACGGCGGAATAGCTGTGGGAGTTACTGCCGATGCTTCTCTCTCAGTGGATCTGGAGTTGATCAAAGAAGCAGCATTAAGCAGATTTGGAGAAATTAATACTTGGGTTAATAATGCAGTTAGCTCAGTACAAGGATATTTGCATCAAACGAGTTTAGATGAAGAGAGAGCACTCTTTGATATAAATTTCTGGGGAACCCGCATGGGCTCTTCTCTAGCAGTGGAGGTCATGAAAATCCATGGAGGGGTTCTCATCAATTTAGGGAGTGAAGTTTCAGTGGCCCCACCACCATTGCTTGGAATGTACAACGCATCAAAGCAGGCGATTGCTGCATTCACAGAAGTTTTAAGATCTGAACTGCGTGATCAAAATATTCCCATTGAAGTTTGTCTCATTAGACCAACAGCTATAGAAACTGACCCAACCCTTGCAGCTGAAGCTATTTTAAAATGTGCTGAACATCCACAACGAGATGTCTTTGTGGGTGGGCCAGCTAAGTTATCTGCTATCGTAGATACTTTTTTTCCTAAGCTCAAAGATATTTATGCAGAATCTCAAATGAAACACTTGAAAGATTAAGTTCATCAAGGACTTACAAAAGGATGCCACCATGGACAACATACCAATAGATAATAATTACGTAAGTAAGGCTTGGACTGAGGAAAATCGAAATACGGATGATAAATATTCTGTTACAGGAGAGTCCGAATTTTCCCGAAAAACAACTCATCCATTAGATGAGGTACTGTCGGAAAGACACTACAACTTTGGGAGCGTAAATCTCTTTAATCGAGACCGTTTTGCTGATCGCCCCAACCATCAAGGAAGAGGTCCCAAAGGCTATAAGCGCTCAGATGAGCGCATTCGCGAAGATGTATGTGAAGCTCTTTTTGCCAGTTCGGAAGTTGATGCTAGTGACATTGAAGTCACAGTTATTTCCGGGCACGTTCATTTGAAAGGCATGGTGGATTCTCGGGAAGCTAAAAAGAATGCGGAATGGTTGTCGGAAAAGATCTATGGGGTTTACGATATTCACAATGAGTTAAAAATTCAACATCATGGGAATCCCTTAGTGGGCAGCTGGACTGGGATTGCTTAAACATATAAAAAGTTCATCGGAGAATACTTCC
>CAMDDI010000129.1 GCA_945890905.1 Bacteriovorax stolpii | reverse complement strand
TGATTTGCGGAACACCAGCTTTGAATGATGGACGAGCAACTGAGATCGTCTTGGCCATCTCACCAAGAATGTGTGTGCGAGCATCTTTTGCTTGAGCAAGAGCTTCCCGGAAAATTTGCTCAGAGATCCCAGCAATTTTCATATCCATTTGAATGGCAGTGATTCCTTTGGCCGTACCAGCAAGTTTGAAATCCATGTCACCCAAGTGATCTTCGTCGCCCAAGATATCCGTTAAGATTTTATACTTCTCGCCTTCTTTAATAAGTCCCATGGCAATTCCTGCTACAGGGCCTTTAAGAGGAACACCGGCATCCATGAGCGCCATTGAGCCAGAACAAACTGAACCCATTGAAGAAGATCCGTTTGATTCTAAAACTTCGGCCATGATTCGTACTGTGTAAGGGAAATCCACTTGAGATGGCATCGCTTTTTTAAGAGCGCGCTCAGCAAGGTTTCCGTGTCCAACTTCACGACGACCAACACCTCTGTATCCGCGGGCCTCACCCACAGAGAACGGTTGCATGGCATAGTGGAGGTAGAACTTATCATATCCCACACCGTGGATAGAATCATACATCTGTTCGCCTTCTTTACCGCCGATAGTAACAGCAGCAAGAACTTGAGTTTCTCCACGTGTGAAGAGAGCAGAACCGTGAACTCCAGAAAGAACTGAAGTTTCAGTTTCGATTTCACGAACTTTAGTAATAGGACGAGCAGCAATACGTTTTTCTTCGTTAAGAATATCAGCACGCATAAGCTTATAGAGAACTTCGTCAGTCACTTTAGCAGCTTCTTTTCCGAAATCCGAAGTTTCAGTCAAACCAAACTTCGTTGGGTTTGCTTTAAGACCTTCTTTAATTGTTTTCTTCAGACCTGAAGTAGCAGCAGAACGATCTTGTTTAACATTGATGGCGAGAACCTTACGGGCCTCTGATGTAAAGTCTTTAAAAGACTCTGTCATAAGAGTGGCGTTCGGAGTTACTGGAGCGAACTCGCGTTTTTTGTGTCCGACTTCCTTCACCATGGTTTCAACAAGTTTACAAAATTCTTTAATGTTGGTGTGACCGAAAGTGATGGCCTCAAGCATTTCTGCTTCAGACACTTCATCCGACTCCCCTTCCACCATGAGAACGGCTTCACTAGACCCAGCAACAAGAAGCTCAATGTTAGAAGTTTTGAATTCTTCTTTACTTGGGTTGAGAGTGAGTTTCCCGTCAATTTTTCCTACTTTCGCAAACCCTAGAGGGCCATTGAAAGGAACATCTGAAATTGAGATAGCTGCAGAAGTTCCAAGACCAGCGAGAACTTCAGGATCACCTTTACCAAACGAGATCACTTGAGCTGTAACGATGGTCTCGTACATGAACCCTTCTGGGAATAATGGACGAAGTGGACGATCGATAAGTCGCATGATCAAAATCTCTGCGTTTGAAGGGCGGGATTCGCGCTTCATGAATCCCCCAAGGAATTTTCCGGCAGCGTAAAATTTTTCTTTGTAATCAACCATGAGTGGGAAGAAGTCCTGACCGTCGTTAACTTCTTTAGCACACATAAGTGTCACGAGGACTTGAGTTCCCTCGCATGAAGCAAGAACAGAAGCCGTTGCTTGTTTAGCAAAACGTCCTGTCTCGAGAGTGACTTCTTTGCCACCGTAATTGATTTTAAATTCTTTTTTGTTGTTCAACATGAGATCTCCTAAGATATCGGGCACAACAAAGGTTGTGCCAAGTGTGTTTTGTATGAATGTATTTGAAGTTTGATCTGAGTCGGAAGTTTGAGAGATAAAGAGTTTTGTGAGTGATCAGAAAACTTTTTATCTCTTAAAATACTGTCGACCTCGTCCCTGGCTTCAAAAAAGAAGGGGCCACTTGGCCCCTTCACATTTATTTACTTACGTAATCCAAGCTCTTGAATCAGCTTACCGTAGCGAGCATCATCAGTTGCACTCAAATGCTTGAGAAGCGAGCGACGCTTACCAATCATCTTCATAAGACCTCTCATTCCTGAGTGATCTTTCTTGTTTTTCTCGAAATGTGGAGTGAGGTTTTTAATTCTTTCAGTAAGAATTGCAACCTGAACTTCTACAGTTCCAGTGTTCTTATCGTTACCACCAAATTTCTTTGTTAGTTCCGCAGATTTTTCTACAGTAATCATTGTGTCTCCTTTGCCCAAGTATCAAACTTACTTTGAAACCTAGTACAAGGTCGAGTCAGCGTTATTGCCGACATTTCCTCGCGATATTATTAACTTATATGAATTTTTATCTAAGAAACTCTGACATGTAAATCTTTAATTGGTCGATGAGTCGCTCTTCCACCTGACGTATTCTCTCACGGGAAACACCATACTGATCCGCAATACTTTGCAGGCTTTCAGGAACTTCACTAAGTAGCCGTTTTTTAAAGATTTCTTGGTCTCTGGGTTTCAAACCTTTCAAAAACTCTGAGAGATTCTCTTTGAGAATTTCCAAATTTTGTAAACCTTCCAACTGTTCCTCAGGACCATCATGGGAGTCACCAATGAGATCACTCAAGCTGTGTCGACCACCCTCGTCATCAATTGGACGATCCAGACTGATTTCTTGTCCGTAAGTACCTAAGCGCTGATCCATTTCGATCACTGATTTTTCAGAGACCCCTAGATTTTCTGACAATTGTTTTACATCCGGATTAATTCCCATACTCAAAAGTCTTTGTTTTTCACGCATCAGATTGTAAAAAAGTTTTTTCTGCTCTTGAGTAGTTCCGATCTTCACTAATCGGAAGTTATCTAAAATAAATTTTAAGATGTAGGATCTGATCCACCAACTAGCGTAGTAAGAGAGCTTGGCCCCTTTAGACTGATCATATTTTGAAACGGCTTTCATCAAACCAATATTTCCCTCTTGAATGAGATCCATAATGTTTTTTGAAGCACTTCTGTATTCAAGTGCAATCTTAACGACTAACCTTAAATTGGCCAAAACCAGGCGTTTAGCGACTTCGATATCGCCTGTTTTTAACAACTCCGCGGTAAGTTCTTTTTCTTCTTCAATAGAGAGAAGTTTGTGCCGAGAGATTTCTTTTAGATATAGAGTGAGATGATCTTGAACTTTAAGGTCAGTGGATTTTTTTACAACCGGGAGTGATGAAGCAATTGGACCCACATCAATGTCGATGATCTGATCTTTTTTTGATGCAGGGATTGGCTTTTTGTCAGAAGACAAAACTACGGGGGTCATCTGGGATTTCAGCTTTTTCTTGGCCATACTATATAATGGATTCGATCAGATTAGAGTCAAGGCTACCCTAGATATTTAAAGCAAGTATGTCTATAGATTTAGTTTAAGACGGCCAGATTTTATATCGGCCCGGTAGCGTAGATAGCCCAGAGCAAAGACTCCGTATGAAAACTTCACCGGAACATTAAGCATTTCTTCTTTATAGTTATCAAACATCGGACCACGGTAAATGAGGATCTGCTCCATAAGCTCATGAGCAATGAGTCGAGAGAATTCTTTATTCCACATTGGCTGAGTAAAGAGTGATTCTTTTTTCTTCAATTGAATATCCAAATAAGCAGCAATTTCTTTTTCTAAAACAGGAATTTCTTCAAGACTAATGTTCTTGGCCAGCTCATCAGATTTTGTTCTCATGAGTCTTAGGTAATTCTTAGACAAGGTTAAATTGAATTGTAATTTAAGCTTGTCATGATCTTCTAATAAACGATCCATCTCTCCCAGTGTGACGCTAAGATCTACTCCAAAACCTCGAGAGGCCAGATCCATGTGATCTCGACGGGGCTTGGTACGTATTTTAAGACTCTCCTCATACAGCAGATCCTTAGAAAATACGGCCAGCACATTCTCCGACCATTTGGTCCAGCGATCATCAATATTACTTCGGGCAAGTTTTAAGAGTTCACTGTACTTATCTACCCCAAATAATGGATCTGAAATTTTTGTCATTAGAGAGATAAAGTAATTTGTTTCAAGAATTGTTTCTTCTAAATCTTGCGCCTTAACCCACTCTTTGATTACAGGATTGGCATTTACACTTCTAAATTCTTGGATGTGAAAGTCATGACAGTAGATTTTTTTTAAATCTGTATGCACACCTGTTGACCCCACACTTAAAGGATAGTTACGGGCAAATTCTTGACGATCCATTCTACGACAGACCAGTTCCTTACAGGCCACTTGCACAGTATTGGGATCTTCCCCAAGGGTAAAGGCAGCCGCTCCCTCTTTCCAGTGCGCTTTAAGTCCCGACATATGATCAATCACATAGGCCATAATAAATGGGTTTCTCATGTAAGGAATGAGCAATCGGTAATCATCAGCCGAACCACCCCAAGAACAAAACGAACGGAAGTTTTTTATAAGATAGTCGAATTCTTTTTTCTTGGTCTCGGGCATATTGGGCAAGTCAGATACTTTGGAACTCACAAATGGGGAGAGTAATGAAGGGATTTCAGACCCCTGAGGATTTTTAAAAGAATTGAGAAGTGAGGCTTCCAGAGTTTTTAAAGAATACACTGTAAGGTTTTTTGAGCAGTAATTATTCACTAAATTTTTAGTAAGGCGCTTGAATCCATCTTCAGTAATATTGAGCTGATTAGCATAGGCGCCTAAGGATTTAATGGTTGCATCAAGACCTATGTACTGAAGGCCTGAAACTAGCGCGCGCTTTGCTTGAACTTCTTTCCACTTCTCTCCATATTTTGTGGGCGTCAAATAAGTGCAGCTCTGAGCGAGCTGTAAGCCTGCTTGAAAAGTGTGCTGATAATATTTAACCCGGTAAATATCAGAAACTGAAATATTTTTCGTGGTGTTGATATCACTGAAAATATGCTCTAAGGGATCGTTTTGATAATCTTGATTGGCCTCACCAAGAAGCAGGCCCTCCACTGGAACTAAGGCCCAGGCGGGAAGTGTTAACAAAACAAAGAAGTACCCGACTAATCTAATCACTCTCATCCTTTATAATATGTAAACTTATCGGTGAATGTTTCGATAGGTTTACTATGAAACTTATGAGTCTTTTTTTCCTTCTATTGGCCACATTTGCCCATGCTCAAGAGCGCGGCAACCTCAAGCCTCCTCAAGATGTGCTTAACTATCGTGGGCTCAACGTGGCCTTAATGAATGCCTTTGAAGAAGAAACCGATGAACTAAAAAAAGTGAAGTACTATCTCATTAATGGTGAAACTAGATTGGCCAAACTTTATCTCGATAAGGTTACTTATGGGAGATCTAAACTCACTCCCATCTTTTTGCGCTACCATGGAATTATCGCCTTTATTGAAGGTGATTTTAAAACTGCATTCCGCTATTTGAATCGTCCTGAGATAAATGAAATCCCTCATTTCTCGCGGATCTGTCCTTTAAAAATATTAACAGAAATTGTTTTAAACGAAACCGAGCTCCTCGATTCTGACTGGAGACGCTGCCAGCATGAGAACCGAAAAAAATTTAATTCAATCTCTCTGACTTGGTTAGAAGTTCTGGTCAAACTTAAGCTTGAAGCAGCACCCGGAGTGACCAAAACTCCGTTAAAGAAAATGAAACTAGCGACTTTAGATACTGAAGAGATCAAAATTGTTTTAAAACTCGCACTTTATCTTAATCAAGAGACCATGATTTTGCCTGAAGTCACGAGTCTTGAAGTAGAACACTTAAGGGATACTGATGTGCGAGACTTACTGGGGCAGATCTACTACCGCACGGGTAACCTTAAAAAAGCCTACCATATGGTGGAAGAACTCAAATCTCCCAATGCTGAGAATATCAAAGGCAATCTCTATATACTGCGCAAAAAATATGAATTGGCCTATGCTCAATTTAAGCTTGCTTTGGAGCAGAAACAAAATTCTCAAAATGCTCTTGAACGTTTGGTTCCTCTGGCCTGGATGCTGGAGGATTGGGAAAAAGGTGCGGAGTATGCAGAAAGCTTAATCGCAACACCAGAAACTCAAATGAATAAATTGGCCCTGCTCGCAGCTTTTGAACTGAGAGCAGGCAGATTTGATAAAGCTAAAAGTCTTCTCACACTTATCAATCAAAAATCCCGCCGTGGAGCTCACCTAGATGTCACTCAGTTAAACAGTTATGTGAGTATTGAGAAAAACGATGCCGAGGCCATAAGAAAGCAGTCCCACTTTAGCTGTGAGCAGTTTGACCTTATCAACTGTTGGGTGCAGTATCAGCTCTACCAATGGGAATCGTTTCCGTTAACTATGAAGCGAAATGACTCGGTCATTTCTAAAACGAGTTGGGAGAAACTTGTGAATGAAGAGATCGATGAGCCCTTAAAAGAAACTGTATACATTAATCAACTTGATATCGAAGAGATGGATGACAACCTCATACAACTTATCAAAAAAACAACTCCCTAAACTTCTCATCCTTCCAGGACTGAACAATAACGAATTTGCTTTCAATCACTTGAAAGAATATTTTTTGCATGCAGGATATGATGTGAATTTTATTCAGTTACCTGGCCAAGGGGAATTGCGCTCTGAGATGGACCATTTTAACCTGGCCTTTGAAAGCTTTAAGCAAAGCATGAACTCTCACACCGAAAGTCCCTATGTTATCATCGCTTTTTCAACTGGAGCTCTCTACTACCAGCATTGGCTCAATGAAAATCCTCAAAAAATGGCAAAAGCCCAATTTCTTCTGGCACCCGCTCTCAGGGTTCAGCATCAGAATTTAGTGGATAAGTTTTTAAATATTCTTCCAGAGAAATTCCCTCTTCCTAGCCGAAGCCCGAAACCTTTTCAAAAATATCCTACTTTGAGTGTGAAAGAATATCAGACTCTATTTTCTGGTTTAAGACTCCTGGAAGAATTGAAAACTGATTTTCCGATACCCACTAAGATTGTGATTGACCGAAGAGATGAGCTTGTGGACGTAAATCATCTCAAGAAAAGGTATGCTAATTACACAAGAGTATTAGAAAGAAATTGCCCGGTGAAAAAGCTCGGTGTTTACCACTTGCTCTTTCATCCGGACTACTTTGAAAATAATGAATGGGAAGTTCTCATGAAAGAAATTCAGGATTTCTTTTCTACTAATGCTGAGGCTTAAACTCTTTTCCATCAAAGTGAAATACCACTTCTTTGTCTTCGTACTTGGTTTTAAGATTCACTGGTCTGCGCCAAATCACGTAGAGGTTTCTCAACGTTTCATTGGCAAAATTTACATCTAAATCAACACCATAGTGAACGTGATTCAAAAGAAGTTCTTTGCGGTTCATATAGTTTCCGTCTTCAACTTCAATAATGGGTTGACCAAAATTAGTTAGCTGAGACAAGAGTTTCTGCTTAATCGCCAAAAAATCCTTAGAATCAATTTCAAAGCGTCCGGTGCGGGGATTGTATTTATATGTAAAGAGTTGTTGGCGTTCACAAAAATCTGGAGTTAAGAATTCATCGATAAATGAAATATCATTATGTGATTTTCTCACTTCAAAAATTTTTGCCCGGCCTTGATTGAGCTCCTTATTCCATCGAAGCTTCTCTTTCATATCAGTGCATTCGTTGTACTCTTTACCAAACATTCCCCGGTTCCAGCGGTACTCAATGTCCCGCATAAGCTCAATTCCCACTTTGTAAGGATTGATATTCTGACGGCTCATGGCCATGACCCCTGCGTGTTTGTCGGCAAATTCGATAATCTCTGATGACTCTAAGGCCTTAGTGGTCATGATGTTTGAGTGCCAATAACTTGCCCAACCTTCGTTCATGATTTTTGTCATGCGCTGAGGAAGAAAATAGTAAGCTTCTTCGCGCAAAATACCAATTATATCGGCCTGCCACTCTTCAAGTGGGGCGTACTGAATCAAATAACCCAGAATATCTTTAGTGCGAGTTGTGAGAGGTTTTTCGGCCGTAAAATCGTCTTCGTTCTCTCTTCTAACATCCGTAGAATCTCTTTTATTGATACGCGCTTTGGTGCGCATAAAAGACTTCAAAGCAGCTGAGCGGTCATCGATTAAGTAACCATCGTCTTCATTTTCAACTTTTTGCTGCTCAGTCTGCTCTACCCGGTGACGCTTAAGAGCACTGGTTTCAAACAGTTCATTGATATCTAGCAAGTTCTCCAGGGAGAGGACCTTATCGACAAAATTTTCTACGGTGTCATAACCATAGCGTTCCATGTACCGGCGGATTTTTGTCCCGTGATTGGCCATGACATCCATCATCTTGCGATTAGTCTGTGAGAACCAGGCATTGTTCTTAAAGAAATCGTTGTGACCATAAACGTGGGCCATCACAATCTTCTGATCCACCCAGTTGTTGGCCTGAAGTAGATAGGCGTAACAAGGATTAGTATTGATCACCATCTCATAGATTTTTTGTAATCCATAAGTATAGCCTTTTGAGAGCTGATCGTAGTCCATTCCGAATTTCCAATGAGGATATCGACTGGGAAAACCACCTTGGGCGGCCAGAATATTAATGGTGTCGTAATCACAAACTTCAAAAATTTGAGGAAAGAAATCCAGTCCTGCATCAATAGCATAACCTTCAATCTCATTTTTAAGAGCTAAGAGTTCACCGGTAATGGGCTTAGTGCGATTCATCTATTTCCCCTTCCCTAAGAATTCTTTGATGGAATCGAGAATGCCTTCCTTGTTTTTAATCTTACTCAAAATGATCTTATCCGAAGTGGTACCGTACTTGGCCGACAAATCTTTATAGAACTGCCCTGACCCATAGCGGGACTCAACTTGGCCGTAACAAAATTGATTTGAGACCGGGAGAATAAAACTATCTAAAAGATCTAAGCATAATTTTGTATCATCAGCTGACCAGTTATCCCCATCGGAGAAATGGAAAGGATAAATATTCCATTCATTTGGATTGTAATCTTTGGTTATGATTTCTTTACATAAAGTAAGGGCAGAAGAAATCAGTGTTCCCCCACTCTCACGTGTGCGAAAGAAGGTGTTCTCATCCACTTCTTTTGCGGTAGCATCGTGAATGATGTAGCGAATTTCTATGTCTTTATATTGAGACTTGAGCCATAAATTAATCCAAAAAGATTCTGTGCGCACGATTTCTTTTTGTTCATCCCCCATAGATCCTGAAACATCCATCATATAGATCACTACAGCTGCGTTCTGCATTTCAACTTTCGTATCTGCAGCTCTGTAGCGGAAATCTCTACGAATAGGAACAATGGATGGATTCTCTGGATCATAAGAATCAGTAGCAATCTGCCGCTT
>CAMDDI010000128.1 GCA_945890905.1 Bacteriovorax stolpii | reverse complement strand
GTTCCGAAGAGTTTGCGCTTAAGTCCTCTATTAGTATCTTCAAAAATAGCGGCCTGAAGTTTTTCTTTAGGCCACTCAAGTAACCAATCCCTTAAAAATAAAAATCGGTCTTGGAAAGTTAGGGAAGCAGAAATTTTCTGAAGTGGTTTTTTATTCCACGGACAAACATCCTGACAGATATCACAACCAAATATTTCACCGCGTGAATGGTCAAATCCCGCTGGAGCGGGAGCATCTTTGAAAATTTCGATGGTGTAAGTAGAAATGCATTTATTAGCAATGAGTGTGCGGGTTTCTGGATTGATGGCATCTGTAGGACAGGCCTCAACACAAGCGTTGCACTGTCCGCAATGGTCAATATCTGAGCTAGTTGTTGCTACATCAAGAGTTTGATCCAATAGCAGTGAGCCGATAATAAAATAGCTTCCGACTTTTTGATTGATGAGCATGGAATTTTTTCCAAACCATCCTAGTCCTGCTCTGAAAGCAAGATCTCGTTCAAGAACGGGCTGAGCATCGAGAGTCATAAAAGTTTTAAGCTCGGGACGTGTTTTCTTTAACTCCGCAGAAATTATTTCTAGGCGTTTTTTTAATTGATGGTGATAATCCTCTCCACCAAAACCCACTGAATATGCTGCGACCTCATGGTGATTATTTTCTAGTAACCACTTTTTGGCCGGCTGATAGCTAAAGAGAAAAACCAGTGCGGAATTAAATTCGGGGAAAACGTTTTTGAGATCTCTGCGCAGTTCTTTGCGATGATCGGCCAAATATACAAGGGGAGCGTGCAGATCTGCAGTAGACCATTTCTCGTAGCGATCAAAGGAGTGAGGAATTGATTCTTCGGTGTAGCCCCATTCTAGAATTCCCAGTGATTCTAGAAAGTCCTTATCGAAATTCATGGGACGGAATGATCTCGATAGCACCGGTTGGGCAGGCCTCAACACATTCCATGTCGAGGGTGCAGCGGTGAACTTGAGCACCATTAATTCTTGTTTCGTGATGGCGCTCTAGCGAGGCAGTCCAAATATCAAATGGACAAACATGGATACAGGCCTGGCATGAAGCGCAGATGGTTGTATCAAGTAGAAGCTTTCCCCTGTCAAAAGACACCTCCTGGATCGAGTCTTGATCGGTGTTCTTAAGGGCACGGGCCATATCTTTGATTGTTTCTACGCGAATGGAATTGGTAGTTCCTTGGCGGAAAAATTTCCCGTCGCCAATGGTCACTACAATTTTATCGCCGATCGCGAGATGGTTTTCTTTTTTGAGTTTATCCACCATCATCTGCTCAAGACGATGAACATCATCATCTTCATGAATATTAAAAAAGTAAGGCTGGATTCCCCAATAGAGACTCATCTTACGGATCACCGCGAGGGAATTAGTCACACCAAGCACTGGCGTATTAGGACGAAATCTAGTCATACGAAGGCATGAATTCCCGCCCTCAGTGATGGAGATAATCCATCTAGCGTGCGTTTTTTCGGCCACAATGGCAGCAGAAACTTGAACAGATGCAGTAACACTGGAAATATCCATATGCCGCAGAAGAGGTCTCTCCGAAGGAGTCTTCTCTGCTTCTTCAATGATTTGTCCCATGATGGTGATAGCATCAAGGGGATACTTACCTGAAGCAGTTTCACCAGAGAGCATCACCACATCTGTTCCATCCCAAATAGCATTGGCCACGTCCGATGCTTCAGCACGAGTAGGACGAGAGTTGGTGATCATACTTTCTAGCATTTGAGTGGCCGTGATGATGGGTTTTCCAAGAGCATTACAGGTTTTGATCATTTTTTTCTGAATGCTTGGAACCAAGTGGTTCCCTACTTCAACACCCATATCTCCACGGGCAATCATGATGGCATCAGATACTTGAATAATACTTTCGATATTATCTAAGGCTTCAGGCTTTTCAATTTTTGATACAATCGGGACTTGAACTTTCATGGAATGAAGAAGAGTTTTTACTTCGAGTACATCATTAGCTGTACGGACAAAGCTTAGGGCCACATAGTCAATGCCTTGCTTGAGTCCGAAGAGGAGATCTTCTTTATCTTTATCCGTGAAACTCGGTGCAGAAACATTTACAAACGGAAGGTTAATCCCTTTATTTGATTTGAGAATCCCACCTACTTTGAATTTAATTTTCAAAATATCGCGATCTTTCTCAATGGCTTCCGCTTCAAGTAGTCCATCATCAAAAAGAATGCGGGCACCAACGTGAGCATCTTTAACAAGATTTTTATAAATTGTCGGAATAAAATTAGTGGAATATTCAGGATACTGATCCTTCACATGAGAAGGTCCAATCACCCAAACTTCGCCATCTTTAGGCTCAAGAGGAGTAGGGAGTTTATCCAAACGGATTTTAGGTCCCTGCAAATCCAGAAGAATGGCAATTTCCTTACCAGTATTCTTTGAGGCCTGACGAATGTTCTTAATGGATTGTTCGTGAGCTTCGTAAGTACCATGGGACATGTTGACCCGAGCAGCGTTCATGCCTGCCAGGATCATTTTTTCTAGCATCTCAACCGTGTTCGAGCTAGGTCCTATGGTCGCAATGATCTTCGCGCGACGGATAGACATAGATATTCTTTTTTATAGGTTAACTGTTTAACTTAACTTTTTGAATTCATCTAACTGAAGCATACGCTCTTCGTGACTAGCTTGGATACCTGCAATTTTATTTTCGTATCCGCCAATTGTACGAGCTTTTTCGTCTTCATAAGCTGCTTTCAAGCGTTGAACTTCCAATTGTTGGAAGGTCTGGATCTGAACAATATCTTTGTTTTTAGACGCATTGAGCTCTTTTAATCTATTTTCATAATCATTAGTCATGATTTTGAATTTCGTATCGTTCTCCATCTGCATTTTATCAAGCTTGCGAGAATAGTTTACAACAAGATTATTGATGTCAGTGCGCAATTTATTTTCTTTTTGATCTGAAGCAAGTTGAGTATCGCGCTTCTCCGTGGTTCTAATTTCATTCATGATGGCGCGCTCTGACTCTAATTTTTTATCCGTTTGATCGATAATGTTATGCACCTTCTGATCCATAACCATCTTAATGTATTCGTTCTCACGCTTAAAGGTCGCTAATTTATGCTCATAGCCTTGGACTGTTTGATCCATTTCGATGGAGAACTCACGCTTGATGTCATAAAGCTCTTTATTACGCTTTTCATTTTGGAGTTTAACGAATTCGGCCTTATCTTTGTTGGAAACGTTTGTTACATCCTCAACACTTAACTTTATTCGCTCTTCCATTTTTTTCATAGCATCATTGAAGTTGGCTTTAAGATTTACAATCTTTTCGTTGGCATTAATTTTTTCAAGATTGAATTGCTGCTCATTTTCAGCTTTCTCAATTTTGTTTAATTGGGCAAGATTTCCAACAGCTTTATTGGTTCTTTCTCTTTCTTTGGCAATCGTAACAATCTTGTCCGCATTTGCATTATTTACAGCGCGATCTTTACGAGCAGTGCCTTCGGCATTTTCTATTTTGAGATTTTCATCAAAGGCTTTTTGATCAGCTTCTGCTTTCTCTTGATAAGTCTTGCTGGTATTACCTAAGTGAGTTTTTAAACTATTAATTCGGTTTTCTAAAACTTCTTTTTCTTTAATTCCCTGCTGTTTATTATTTACAGCAGCAAATTCTCCTGAGCCATTGTCACGTCTGCGTTTTTCCAGTTCAATGGAGCGCAACTGCTTATCAAATCCGCGCTGAACTTCAAGCACTTTATCTTGCTGCTCGCGATTGACTCTTTTCGCATTCACCAACTGGGCTTCAGTAAGGTTTTGATTTTTTACACTATAGTCACGGGCGACTTTTTGTGAGCGGCCTTCGTGAAGTTGTTGCATATTATCGAGTTTATCTTCAGTATACTGCTTCATATGTTCATGATCTGCAGCATGAACTTCTTTAGTACGCTTAATGTCTGTACCCACTCTGTCTTTGAGCTCAGCTTGCTTATTGCCTTCATCTTTTCGTACATCTCTAATTCTATCTTCCTGAGTCCTTACTAATTGCTCACGCTCTCGATTATACTGACTTTTGAGATCGGAACCTTCGGATTGAAACTTATCTTGATAAGAATTGAGCTGATCTGAAACCTTCTGAGTTTGATCCTGGATATTCTTGATGTATCGGGATTTGTTGTTATTTTGCATCTCCGCATTCAAATCTTTTTCAGACTTAAATGACTTCTGATAACTCGACTTAATATCGTTTAAGCGTTGGTCAAATTCTTTACTCTTTTCCTGACTGTCACGTTCAAAACTTTCTCTTTCTTTGTTAGCTAGGTAATTGTATTTTTCGTTTTTAGCTTGGAGAGCATCTGTGGTGCGCTGTTGAACGTCACCGACATTTTTTTGATAGTTTTTTTCTAAATCTGCTTTATCTTCTACGAAATTTTGTCTTGTCTTAGATTGAATATTTTCGTGTCTGGCTTCATTGTCAGTTATGCGCTTTTCCGTAGCATCTTTATTTTTCCGGAAGGCATCTTGGAAAAACTCACGCTCTTTGGCCAACTGCTTTGTGTAATCTACGCCCTTCATGGTGCATTCCCCTGGAAGTCACGTCCTGTGACCTCACAATTTAGTATAGCATTCAGGGGAAAACAAAAAAGCCTTGGGTAAATCTTGCTGATTTGCCCAAGGCTTTTGTCTTAACTGACTTTAACTAACAACTACTTAGCGAGCTCTTCATCGATGATTTCTGAAAATACTTCCAATGGTTGGGCACCGTTAATGAGCTGACCATTGATAAAGAAAGTGGGAGTTGATTTCACTTTCAACTTTTTGCCTTCTTCAATATCTGCCTGAACTTGAGTCAGGTATTTATTTTCGGCCAAGCACTTATCAAATCCTTCAGCTTTTGCACCAATTTTTTGAGCTGCCTTCTTTAGGCCTTCTGGATCCAAAGCATCCTGATGAGCAAACATTTCATCGTGCATTTTCCAGAATAATTCTACGCTTTGCTCATTGGCGCAAAGGCTCGCCACTGCTGCTTTCTCTGCGTGGTTATGAAACGGCAATGGGAAGTTCTTGAAAGCAACTTTCACTTTATCGCCATATTTTTTCTTGATTTCTTTAAGTAAGTCGGCACCTTTAGCACAGAACGGACATTGGAAATCTGAATATTCAACAATTGATACCTTTGCATCTTTGCCACCAGCATAAGGCGCATTTCCTACTTCTACTGGGAAAGTTGGACGGCGAGGTTTTGGGATGAAAACTTCTACTGGAGATTTTTTAGTCTGCTCAGCAATCCACTTATCAACCGCATCTTTTTTGCGCTCCATTTCGATGTAACTTTTAATTTTCTCTCTCACCTGAGGATTGATGTGCTCAGCAGGTATGTTTTGATCTTTGATGAAAGTATCAATGTCTTTCTCAGAGATTTTCACACCAGTAGAAACATATTTATCCAAGAACTCTTCATTAGAGAGATCTTTCTTGCGGGAGTCTTTATCCATGTAGCGCTGAAGAAGAATTGATTTTAACCGGTTGAATTTGATATCGAATACTTTGGATTCAGCCTCATATACATCAGATTCAATACCGTCAGCAATTTCGGCATTAGTTACTTCTACGTCACCAACCTTTGCGGCCAATCCTTCTTTTACAGCTGGTTTGAAAAGATAGCTCGGTTTACTTGTGCTGTTAGAACAAGAAACAAAAGCAATTAAGATAGCGAGAAACATCAAGCTTGTTGAGGCTTTCATATTAGGTACTCCTGGATAAAAATCTTGGATCATCTTAACTTAACAAAGAAAGAATAAAAACTAACCACAACGATCAACTATTCAAATGCTGCAAGAACTGCTGGTACTTAGGTATGATTCGAAGCTCTTCGTGAGAACCTCGGGCCTCAACCTTTCCGTGATCAAGAAGCAAGAGTTGATCTGAGCGCAGGATGGTTTCCAATCGGTGCGTGACAATAATAGTCATGGATCGGGATTGGAAAAACTTAATGAGATCTCGCAGGGCAGCTTCAAGTTCAGAATCTAACCCACTGGAAATTTCATCCATGAGAATAATTGGTTTTTTCAGATAGAGGGCCCGCAGTCCTGACACCAGCTGCTTCTGACCCATGGATAACTTTTTCGGATCTACCTTATCCTGAGGGTCCATTTCCCAGCGAGTCAGGTACGGAATTGATTTAACGGCCAGAGGCCAAAACTCTTCAAAGCCCTGATTGGCACCTAAGGTAATATTAAATTGTAGAGTTTCAGTAAACACATGGGAATCTTGAGAAATTAAACTTACATAGGATGAAAAGTTTCTAAGTTCTTTATCGTCAGATGGATTAATGGTTTTTCCATCGATGGAAATTTGACCAAAAAAAGTATGATACTGACCTGAAAGGAGTTTTAATAAAGTGGATTTTCCACAACCAGACTCTCCTAGAATACCAAAGATCTGTCCGCGCTTGAGTTCAAATTTTATATCTTGAAGCTTAAAGCCTTCATCGTACTGAAAATTCTGTAGATCAAAATTGAGTTTTTCCACTTCCAGATTTACAAAATCAACGCGATCAAATTTTTCTTGCTCGAAGCTATCGTTAAACTGGTGAAGCCTCTGCACTCCGACCTTTGCCCTCTGAATGACTGAAATTTTTGAAGCCACATCTTTTATGGGAGTGATCGATTTTTGAATAAGATCGATTAATGCCGCAAGAATGGCCACTTCTACAATTTGTGAATAAGGGACAATGAGCATCACCAATGCAACTAATATTGGGTAGAGTGATTCAGCGGCAGAATAGTAACTTGCATCCCAGATGTTGGCCTTAAGTTGCTTATCCAAAAATTCTTCAAAAATTCTCTCCCCACGACGAGAGGCGTATCTATTATTAGGACTATAAAAAAGCTCGCGCAACCCCGAAGTGAGATCCGTCACAATTCGTGCCATAAAGCCTGTTACACGCCTGACATCCATAAATATATTCCCCATCACTTTACTTCCCTTAATCAAAAGAAAGCAGGCCAGGGCTTCTGCAATAAATAAGCTAATACCTGTGGTTGAGTTAAGCTGCAAAAAGCTTATAAGGCAGGAGAGAATAAAAATTATATCGATAAAGATCGCAAAGCTTCCGGAACTCACGATCTCTTTAACCGCATCAGTATCGTTCATCAAACGCGCCAAAACTTCCCCTAATGGATAGTCATCATGCTTTTTGGTAGCTGTTTTCTTGAAGGGAGCTTTAATCCACAAAGAAAAGCTTCGTTGACGGATGTCGGTCAGAAGAATTTGGATATAGCGGTGAGTGCTGAGTTGAAAGAAGAATCGATTGAGATACTCAACCGCAAACAATCCGCCTAGCATATAAAGATAGTGGTTAAAAGATTCATCACTTTTGAGTGACTGATAAAATTCAGTGATCAATCTAGGCGTGTAATATCCTGTGATCGATGAGATCACTAAGTTGAAGCCTATGAAGATAATGAGAAATAACTCTGACCTAAGCCAGAGGTAAGTCCACCATCTGTTCTTTGAAGAACTGAGCGACATGACTGTCCTTTAAAATTGTTTCCACACTTCCCTGAGCACGAACACCCTCAGGGTTATCTAAATACAAAATTTCATCTGAAAGCTTTACGGTCGTAAGGCGATGAGAAGAAAGAATAAAAGTCTTCTGTCCCCAATCATTGCTTTCTTTAATGGCCCTGATAATTTTACGCTCAAGGATAATATCCACAGAAGAAAAAGGATCATCCCAAATCAGAACAGGAGCATTAGATAAAAGAGAGCGCACCAAGGCCACTCGCTTCATCTGTCCACCGGAGAGACGTTTTCCATTCTCCCCTACTTCCATAATCAAAACTTCATCCAAAGATCCTGCAAGAGAGTCTAACTGGAACATTTCCAAAAGCTTTTTTGCCTTCTCTTGGAGCTCTATAGTAATATCGGCCCCCAAGAAAATATTCTCTGAGATTGTGTCGTTAAAGAGATAAGGTTCTTGTTGAACCATAGAAACTTTATGCCCACGAAGAATCATAATCGTAGCAAGTTTTGAAAGAAGATAACTCTTCCCACTGCCAGTTTCACCAATGAACACGGTCCACTTGTGATGAGGGACCTTCAAAACTAAAGGCTTATCCCAAAACGACAGAGTAACGACCTGATTGATCTCATTTGTTTCAAAGGCCACATTTTTAAGTTCAACTTCTTGAGCCGAAGGAGTTTCCAAATCAGAATATAATTCCTTAACACGCTTCCAAGCAGCAAACCCTTGAGAAATCACCACCGCCACCCAAGACATAAACATCACTGGCTCTAAAAATAAATAGAGAAATCCCGAGAAGAAAACTAAGTCCGAAGTGTCTCCCCCGTGTTGACGGATGAGCATTGCTGCCCAAAGCAGGGATGCACCTAGACCCAATTTCACATAGGGGCCGGTGATGGCAAAACCAATAGAGGATTTAAAAAATATTTTCAATTCTTCTGAGGAAACCTTTACGAATCCACGGATAAAATTATCTTCCCGATGAAAATTCTTGATGGTCTGCTTCGCTTCATAAGCTTCAATAATATACTGCTGAACTTCACCTTTCTTATCAGCTTGAAGCTTAAAATATTTCTGATTGATAAAAGTCATGATCGTAAAGAGAACTACACTGGCAAACAGTGGTGTGAAAGCTGGCCAGAGATAACCATCAGTTTGGTTAAGCTTCGGAATGAGCACCCACGCGGCGATGGCCAAGTTTCCGACTTGCAATAAACCAAAACCAATAAAGGCGCGCAAATTATTCACATCATCAAAGAGCACTTGGAAAATTTGGCCCTGACTGCGGTTAGCATATCTAGTGGATGGAACTGATTCTAAAAGATCGAGCATCTCCATTCGAAGAAGTTTCTGCTGCACCCGTGCTGGATAAAAGAAAAGTAATCTGGAAAAAGTTCGGAAAAATAAAATTCCGATGGCCAGACCTAGAAAAACCCAGACTGATGCATCCTTGAGGCCACCTGAGGCCATAAGTTGCGTGAGAGCGCGAATTCTTTCAGGAAGTTGACTTTGGAACACCTGTAAGACGTAGAGGCAAATGAAAGCACCCAAGTAAAACCACTTAAACTCAAAAGCGTGATGAACTACCCAAGGGCCAAATCGTCTATGTAATCTCGTCGTCATAGGCGCATAATCTAGCGTAAATTCCGCTGGAAGTCATTGAACATAACTATAATGTGTGGTGACAGAACGAATAAAAATTTTTAACATGTTGAGCACATGCGCCCATAGCTCAGTTGGTTAGAGTATTACCTTGACATGGTAGGGGTCACAAGTTCGAATCTTGT
>CAMDDI010000127.1 GCA_945890905.1 Bacteriovorax stolpii | reverse complement strand
TTTCCAGGCGCTTGATTCCATCCACGGGTCATTGTCACTCCGACTAAAACCATGCAAAGAGTTCGTAGGGCCAAAATCAAATTCGACTCAATTAACGGCGAAATGATAAGAAGGAGAATGGCGAATCCTAAAAACAGATTCTGATGCTTTTCAATAGCACTGAATGAACTCTTAAAAAATAGTGTTCCCATAAAAAAGTAAAATCCAAAAACTAAGAGATTGGCCAAATCAGTAACAAAGTTTGGAAATGAAGGAAAGTAGGGGCGTAAGAAAATTTCTACCAGAATGGGAAAACTCCACCAATAAAATTTCGGTGTGAGTTTTGAAATTCGAGAAGCGAACCCGCAATAAACAACTGAATAGAAAAAAAGATAAAAAAGAAACCACAAGTGTCCCCAACTGCGATTGCCTTCGGGATAAGTTCCTTTCATAGAGTCAGGGAGAAATTCCCAAAAATTTCCCTGAAAGCTGCCCTCTTGAAGGCGCTCAATATAAACCTGAGGAGTGACAAGTAGAATTGAACCTAAAATGAGTGGGACAAAAATCCGCTTTAGCTTTTCTTTAAAGAATTGAGACTCTCCATACTTCTCAATCGCCCTCACAGCACTTATCCCTGCAATCATAAAGAGCAGGGCCAGGCGCCATTGGTAGAAAAAGTGATAGAGATAGTTAAGCCAAGGAATGATCACACCAGTTTTTAAAGCAAACCTGGAGTCAGAATAGTAATCGGCCACATGAAAGGGGAAAAGACCCAGAATACAAAGTGTGCGGACTCGGTCAAGATAGGGAAGGCGCTTAATTTCGTTCATGGAGATTTTTGAACTTAAAGTAATTGAAAAAAGCAACCCCCGTATAGGTTAGTGGAATATAGCGAAAGCCACGCTTAATGAAAAAGAAGGCGATATTACCCATAAAAGAAGCACTGACTAATCCTGGGCCATAGGAGGATTTAAAGGCGGCAGGAACGAGGTGGCGATAAATGATCCGATCATTTTGATACAGGCCAGAAGCATACTTGGCATATTCACGCTTCACTTTCTCATAAGGTTTATCTGCAGCTATAAGTGCTGGGTGAAATTCAATCTCACTGCCAATACCCCAAATCTCAGGAATTGGATTAGTGGTTTCACTCAGGAAAATATCAATCATTCTTTTAGTTGATTCCATATGGGACCATTCCATATCTGACTTGGAACCGTGACACAGAATTAAAATTTGAGCTTCTTTTGCTTTTCGAGCAAAGCCCTCAAAATTTTGTGGGGTATAGTCTATTCCAAACACGGCCACATCCACCAACGCCCCTTCTTTAAGAAGTTTCTGATGCAGGCTTTTACCTAATTCACCATGGGAGCCCGTAAGCAATACTCTTTGTCCTTTGAAAGCAATGCTGTGACCAAAAATGAGATCAGTGAAGCGAAACCATGAGCCATAGAAGGCGTCGGGGAAGCGGTGATGATAGGCGTGATAGTTGGGGAAGATATAGAAATTCATACTCGGGCGTCTCAATTTTTGAGGCGGAGAGTGGTTAGGATCAAGACCTCGGTGATAAATCACATAGGCAAAGAAAAAGATTTCTAGACCAATGGCTATTAAAACGGACAAAGTATCAAACCAAAAAAAGAACAAAGTTGTGACAGCTATCTGAATCATAAATTCTGGGAGCAGATGATATTGAAAGTTCTTCTCCCAAAGTGCACTATGATTTTTTAAGTTTTCATCAAAAAAAGCGTGATGATGAAGGTGCCATTCGCCAACAGATTTAAAAAGTGGCAGGGAGCTTTTTTGCATTCTATGCAAAAGTAAGTGGAGAAGATCAAAGATCACCGTACTGATAAAAAAAATCAGAATGGCCCACAGCAAGCTCATCATGTGCTGAGCATTTGCATAAAGACTTGATTACAAGTTTGAGAATTCCAACTTTGGAACACTTGATCTTGATGGGTGCTTGGAATCTTTTCATCAAGTTTTGAAATTGTGAGAAGCTTGCGATAGTTTTTGAGTCGATCGGCATTAATGGCCGAGGCATTGAGCTCTTCAAACACTTTGGTTCTCTGATCAGAGGTGAGTCCACCGGTTAATTTTTCTAGCACCATCACAATGGGAAAGAGGGTGCAGTTTAGCAGGGCCCCTAATTGGATCATATGCTCAGTGAGAATCTTTTTTTCAGAATCACTAAATTGATTGTTGATTGATATCACCACACCACTGCCATGATGGCTTGCTTCATCTAGAAGTATGCGAGTTAGGACTTCTTTGAATTTAGGATCCAGGCAGCCGCTGCGAAGATTTGCGTAGTGACTCATACCGTGACCTTCAAGGGCCACTTGAAGTACCGCCTGACATATTGAAGCTGATCCTTGAGCAGCAGTATCGGCGATAAATTTAAGAAAGCCATTACCTTGATAAGTGGCCTCAAGGCCAGGGTTTAAAAAGTTCTTCACTTCATAAAGATGAGTGGCCTCATCACAGGCGATGGAAGAGTAGAGTGCTTTTTCTTCTTCACTCTCACTTAAAAGAATCATTTTTGCAGCATAACTCATACCAGTTTTTTCGATATAGTAAGCTTCATTTAAATTGTGATCAGTTAAAAGTTTTAGGGCCAAAATTTTCATCTCTTCTGGCATCGCTTGATACATACCTACTTGATCCATGCCAAAGTAGGCCGCATCCCAAAAATAGTCCCGCTCTCTTGTGGCCCCATGAGAGACGCACTTCTGGGCCATTAAGGTATTCACCAAGTGATTCAGTTTTGGCTGGCCGCTTTCAACTTTAGTATTCATCGCCCTTTCTTGCTCAAGAAAGGCCGTGAGAGTTTGGTAATCAAGGGTGGTTTTAATGTTTTCCATAATACTCTTTTAATTTTTGTTCAATAATGTCAGCGGCTCTTTGAACTCCACCTGCAACTTTAATTTCTTGGGCCATTTTTTCGGCACTCAGTTTATAGCTTTTTTGGTGGAGAACTTTTTCTATGGCAGCTCTAAGTTTTTTCACACTAAGTTTTTCAATGGGCACAACTTCAGCTGCACCCACACGCTCAAGTCTTCTGGCCACCGCCGGTTGATCATTGGTGATTGGGATGGCCACCATGGGAAGACCAAAACTTAAGGCTTCATAGGCAGTATTCATCCCAGCGTGAGTGATGACAAGGCTTGCTCTTTCAAAGAGTTTTATCTGAGGGGCATATCCCACAACTTTCACGTTGGATGGAACCAAGAAGGGAAGAGTGCTTGTCTCTCTCCACTGACCTAAGGCCAAGATCACCTGAGCATCTAGACCCGCACAGGCCTGGGCTATTTTCTCATACACTTCCATCATTCCGTTTTGCAAAGTTCCAAGTGAGGCATAGATCAGAGGCCTATCACTTAAGCCTTCAAAATCAAAGGGTACTTGTGGTCTGGATTGATCAATGAAAGATCCTACATAATGAATGCACTCTGAGGGATAATTTCCAGGAAAGTCTCCGCCCTCTGGCATAGGAAAAATTTGAGCGATTTTTGAAAAGCTCTCATCAGCATTTTTTAAATGAGGGTTACCACTGCGCACTAGCGGGGAGGCGACTTTTTCCATTACGGCCCATTCAATCCGATTAAGTATTCGTGTGAGAGTGTTTTCACCATACTTACGCTTACTCACCGGAGGAGGAGCGTGAAAATTTTGATCCTTATCCATATGAAGGGCACAAGCGATGCTGATAAAAGGAAGGCCTGAAAGAGAGGCGATGGTTTCACCCTGAAACTGAACTTGATCAATTAAAAAAGCATCAAGTTTTAATTCTTTTGCCAGTGCAGGAATTTCTCGCACCATCATCTTAGAGAGCTTGGTGTGAAGCTTGATGGTTTTAAATACCACTCCTAGGCCATACTCTTTTGAAAGGGGGGCCCAGTATTTCTCCCAAGATCCCACAGGAAAATCTGAACCGATAGGAATAAATTTATGCCCTTCAGAAGTAATTTTAGCTCGTATATCTTCAATATTAAAAAAGAAAGTTTCGTGACCGCGCTTTAGAAGTTCGCGGCCCACAGTACTCATTGGATGAATATGACCTGGAACTGGAGAGGAGATCAGTCCAAACTTCATACTGACTTCCTAAAAAATGCGGCATTTTTTTTCATGAGTTTCGAAAATTTCTTCGGAAAAGAGCTCACAAAGAAATGCTCTCGCTGCGCTGGAGTCATAACTTTTTTTAAATGCGCGCTTAAGCGTAACTGCTGATACCAAGGAAGGGCAGGAGAAATGTGATGTGACAAATGACAGGGCTGCCCCCATGGTCCACCACCAATAAGATAGCCCCAAAAATTATTACCCAGCTCGCGTGCTTCGGGTAGATCATCACTTTTCATAAGCATGTGCTCAGAGGATTCACGCAAGCGATCAAGGGTAAAGCTCACCCAAGGAGTTCCTACTAAGATGATAAAAATCATCAGGGCCGGATGATGATTTTTCACTGCCAACTTCCAAAGGATAAAACTGTAAGCGAGACCCAGAATAAGGGTAGCTGTTTTACTCTTTGTCCACGCATCCCCACTGTGAATCTTATAATCATTAAATTCAAAGATGGCAGCCCCGGGAAGAAAGCTTTTCAAGATTCTTTTAGGTTCAACCATCTGAGTGAAGGCCTGATCTTGAGGTAAACCCAGGTGCTGGTGATGAGAAGGATGAGACTGCTGATAATAATAAGGATCGGCAAAAAAAATGCGTGAGAGGTTATGAACGATGAAGGCGAGAATTTTAAGCACTTTATTCTGACCCAGGATGATTCTTTTATGACCCGCACCCTCGTGCATAGTGTAGTTTGTGAGACCATAAAGTATGAATCCATGAACCAGAGTCAAGATTACCATTCCATGAACACCTTTTAAGGTGAAAACATAAAGATCCAATGCAATGAGAGCACTGATCAGTATTAACCCAGCTAGATTATGGAGATACTGATGATCCAGAGTTTGTTTTAAAAGTTGGCGGGATTTAAAATCGATAGAATTTAATTGTTCTGAAGTTAAGGCCTCTGCCTTTATTTGTGCACGTGCCTTAGACCAGTTATCGAGCTCACTCTGATAGACTTTCATAATAGAGTGTTCAAGAACTCGTACTTTAATGATTTTCCATTTTCAAGCAGGCGATATTCACTGGCCATGTTATCCAGCATAGACCCAGTTAATTCTAATGAAGTGAGTGAAACTCTTCTGATGGCGTCTCGGTCATCATCAGTTTTGGCCACGCGCTTAATCATATCCCGAACATCTTTAATATGGTCAGCATCGATATTTGAGTGCTCACCTAAGAAAGTCATCTGAGAAGGTTTAAGAGAGAGCTTCTTTTGAACTGCCCCCAACAGAGGGGCAATATGAACGTAAGCATCTTCGGCCCAGAGGCTATAGCCCAGGCGCGCTTTTAAATTTCCTGTTTCAGAGATGCGGTAGAGATAAGCAATAAGAACTTCAGTGGCAGGCATGGGCTGCGGAATAGGAGTAGGGATGGTGACTGATCCCAAAGCTTTTAAATCATGTAAGGCCATCAGTTCATGGCCCGCTTCTTCGTAGGCGTGCTTTAAGCAAAACTTGAGATACTGAATATCGGCCAGTGGATCAAGCTTAGCACCCACTAGGGCCTGGTTGCGTGAATTATGAAGCGTATACTGATATGTTTCAAGCAGGTAGAGACCATAAAGCCTGATATCAAACTCTCCACTCATCACAAGAGTTGAGAGCTCACTTTTCTTTAAGAGATCTTTCCACTTGAGTGCAATCTCTGATTCTAGGGACTCAAGAAAGGGATTCATTTTTTTCCTTAGATTTAAACGGAAGTTTCGCCAACCTGGAAGCGAAATTGATCATCACGTTTTTCCTCATGGCCCGAAAGTTTGAGGTGATGATTAAGTATTTGTGAGGTCTGCCTTTAAGGCTAATTTCTTCGGAGATGACTTTCATTCCAAATTTTTTGAAATAATCTATTTTCTCAGACTTACATACTCCCACAAAACCTTTGAAGTCGGTATTCTCTACAATATAAATTCCTGCGAGCATCATGAGTTTTTTTCCAACATTTTTTACACTTGGATCAGTGACCAAACGGCCAATTTCGACCTTGTGTTGAAAATCTCTCCAGTCCAGTACATCACAGAGCTCACTGAGTTCAAAAATATAAGGAGTGAGTCTTAAGCATCCCACAAGTTCTCCTGTAGACTTTTTGCGAGCAAGGACATGATAACTTCGCTCATCTAAAGCGAGCTTATTTTATATTTGTGCTTGAGTAGGTGAGAGAAGATAGGGACAGTTTTGCTCATAAAGCTTAACTCGAAAAAATGCGATTTCACGCAAGATGAGTGGATCCAAAGAACCTGGTTCGTGAACTGAATAGGTGTAGGATACATCGGAATGTATCACAAATACCTTCATATGGAGATGGGCCAGGCGAGCGATCATATACCTTCATCCTATCATTAGAGTTTATGGGGCAAGAGCGGATGAGAGATTATTACTTGACCCTGTCAAAGAATTAAACAGAGAGGTAAAACTTCTGTTCGGAGGTGTTTTGTAACGGCATAAATGGTTGAATTCGGTTAAAGTTGATGGGTATGACTAACATTATTCTCCTTCTTATTTGCCTTATTATTGGCATTCTCATGCAGCGATTGAAGGCCATGCCACAAAACGCTCATGTGGCACTCAATCAGGTCATTCTTTATGTCGCTCTTCCTGCCATCGCTCTACTTAATGTTCCAAATATCCATTGGAATTTAAGTCTTTTCTCTTTAATCCTCGCTCCTTGGCTGTGGTTTTTTGTGGTGTGGGGACTAATGACTTACTTAGGGGCGAAGTTCCACTGGAGAAAAACTCTGGTGGGTTGCCTCATCTTATGTGCGGGATGTGGGAATACTTCTTTTGTGGGTTACCCTATCATTGAGGCCCTTTTTGGAAAGGATGCTTTAAGTTACGCTATCCTGTTTGATCAGCCTGGAACCTTTCTTATCTCATCGAGTTTTGGTGTTTACATTGCTGCTGCATACTCTTCAGGGAATGTCCCGTTACCTTCTCTGCTTAAAAAAGTCGTAACCTTCCCTTTCTTTATCGCTTTCTTCATTTCACTCATTTTAGGAATGTTAGGTTGGCATGCAGAAGGGGATATTAAAATTATTCTTGAAAAGCTTGCAGTTCTTATGACTCCACTTGCTCTCATTTCAGTAGGTCTTCAATTAAAAATGGGAGATTTTAAGACTGAGAAAAAGTATTTATCACTAGGTCTTGGTTTAAAACTGATCATCTGTCCTCTGATGATTTTCATTTTGTATCAATTTTTAAATCTTCCTCCTGAAATTTTTAAAGTTGCGGTAATGGAAGGGGCCATGGCCCCGATGATTACAGCTTCTATCCTGGCTTCCACTTATGGACTTGAACCTAAGCTTGCGGGAATGATGGTAGGTCTTGGCGTGCCTGTGTCGCTTATCACCTTAAGTTTGTGGTATTTAGTTCTTTGAGAATCCAACTGTATACCTTTCGGCAGTTGAAAGTTTTGATAGATTTGTTACAATTTAAAAACTGGTGGGGACGTTGAATCGCTTTGCAGGCAATATTCTAGCGTTTTCCCCCACCAGAAAACTCCTCAAATAAAATACTGCAGAGTGTTTAGTAAAGGCGAGTAATTTGCTAGGCATTCTGCTTTTTCCTGTTTAAGCTTTTAGGATGAAAAATACATTTATCCTATTGAGTCTCATGTTTTCTCTTACTGCTGCGGCGAAGTTCCTTCCGGAAAATGATCTTTATATTCCGGAAAATGCTTTGGATGCGGCCGGAATTTCTGAAGCCGATTTCAATGAAGTCATTGATGGCGTTTCGAAATTGTATGCCCCCATTGTAGAGCGCGCAGGTGGAAAATTAATTGTAGAGAGACTCTGGAATAATGGAACTGTGAATGCTTACGCTGAACAAAAAAAGACTGACTGGTCAGTGCATATGTTCGGTGGACTGGCCCGTCATAAAACCATAACTAAAGATGGCTTTGCCCTGGTCATTTGTCACGAAATTGGTCACCACTTAGCTGGCGCCCCTCGTTATTCGGGACTGGATGTGAAGTGGGCCTCCAATGAAGGCCAGGCCGATTACTTTGCGACTACAAAATGTCTTCGCCGCTACTGGCAGTCTCAAAATAATGCCGCTGCCAATGCTCAAGCGGCGGTACCAGCTGCCTTAACGACCGGTTGTAACAAAGCATGGTCTTCAGCTGCTGACCGTGCACTATGCGTTCGAAATGGGATGGCCGCAAGTTCAGTCTCTAATCTTTTTGCTGCACTTGCTTGGAATCCGTTCCAACCAAAATTTGATAAACCTGATAAAAAAGTTGTGAAGTCCACTGCTGATGGTCACCCAGCCTCCCAATGTCGTCTTGATACTTACTTTCAAGGGGCCATGTGTGGCGTGGGCTTTGATAAAGACTTCGACGTTAAAGACCCAAATGTAGGGGCATGTGCCAAAGCTGTGGGATCTCGTCCATTCTGTTGGTTCAGGCCAGCTCCTTAATTTCCTTTAATTGATGTTTTAAGTTCTTCCAACAAATACTTACAATTTCATTTCTTCCTGGAGAATTTTTAAAATTCTGTCAGGCTGAATGAAGAAATTAAGTATTCATGGAGGAATATGAAAAATATCAAGCACGCTCTCATGGTTGCCACCCTTACACTCTCAGGCTCAGTCTTTGCTTGCACATCAGATGCAAAAGAAGGTTTTGTTCCGGAAAATAATCTTAAAATTTTAGTTGGTGATAAAGCTGCGGGCGGAATTACAGAAGCTCAGTTCAACGCTATTATCGATCGAGTTGAACCCATGTATGCACCAGTGGTCGCCAGTCACGGTGGCCAACTTAAAGTTGTCCGTAATTGGAAAGACGGGACGGTCAATGCTTACGCTGAACAAAAAGGGACAGAGTGGTCTGTACAAATGTTTGGTGGTCTCGCTCGTCACAAAACAATCACTGAAGATGGTTTCGCTTTAGTTCTTTGTCATGAACTTGGTCACCACCTTGCTGGTGCTCCGATGTACAAAGATGAAGATTGGGCGGCCAATGAAGGTCAATCTGATTACTTTGCTACTGCAAAATGTCTTCGTAACGTATGGATGAGTGATGATAATGCAACGATTGTGGCCTCAATGGAAGTTCCAGCTGCTTTGACAACTGCTTGCAGTGCTCAATGGACTGATGCTCAAGACCGCGCGATTTGTATCCGTGGTGGTATGGCCGGTGATTCTGTAGCAAGACTCTTCTCAGCTCTTAGCTGGGCCAAAGTCGCTAAATTCGAAACCCCAGATGCTA
>CAMDDI010000126.1 GCA_945890905.1 Bacteriovorax stolpii | reverse complement strand
TTCAAGGTGAATTCGGGTGGCATCGCCAATTTGAGGTGTGATAGAAAAACCAAGATCTACAGTTTGTAAAATAGGATCCGGTAATCCACCTTTTTCTTCCGCTTCAAAATTGTTCTGAGTTGCGTTTCTTAAAACTGCTGAAAATGTCGGGAGCAGCGCTATAGGAAGAGTGAGCTTAGTTCCAGCGGTCACCTGCAAACTTTTACCATAGCGATAATCAGAATCTTCGATAGAGGTTGGTACAGTTGGCCCAAAAGATTTATAAAGATCTTGGCGGATTAAATAAACTGCAGAAGCACCAATTTTAAATACTCCACCGAACAGAGAGGCATTGAGGGCGAAGACAGGACCGTGATCTTTTCTCTCAGCGATTTCAAAATTATTTGCAGTATCTGTATTGATGATGGCGCGGTTTCTTTGTGAGTACAAATATCCTAGGGTCAAACCTCTCACTGTAATATTAGGGAATGAACTGATTCGCGAGTGTGCAAGTTTACCTTGCTCCTCGGCTAAAGCTTCTCGCATGTTATTAGGATCAAAAGTTTCTTTAAAATTCTCAGGAACCTTATAGGCTGCACCTTTGCCAATGATATCCATCAATCCACTACTGGCTTCAGCGTGAACATTTAATAAATGAAATTGTGGCTTTCTAATTGTTCCTAAACCTGCTGGATTATAAAACGCAGACCAAGCATCATCGACTTTACAGATGTATGCATTCCCCATGGCAAGGGCACGTGCGGAAGTAACAAATTCCGGAAACGCATGATCTTCAAAATCAAGTTTTGCGAAAGCAGTCTTGGGTATTACCCAGGCCACAACAATGAATAAAAACAGTGAGTACTTTAGGTTCAGATAGTTACTCCCCCATCCTATTATTGTAGGGGGTTTAGAAATTGGGCTCAACCAGAGGCAAAAGCTCCCATTACCAAGTTAATCCGATAGTGTAGCCAAAAATGAAGCGGGTTCTTTCTTTAGTGCGATTGGAAGAAAGTATCTGATACGTAAGCTCAAGCTTAGAAACCATGGGTCCCATGGCAAACTCAACTCCATTATTTAAACTGTTAACAGTAGACTGATAGCTAGGCTCTTTCCCATTGATGGCAGAATTTGTAGAATAAACTTTTCCTTCAAAATCATACTTTGCAAATGAAAGATTGGTGTATGGCATAGCATAGCTAGCGAGTCGGTATCCGTAGAGCAGAGAAATCTCTCGTCCGCTTAAATTATACTTAGTTTTGCCACCATCTTCTTGATGATCATTTCCACCAAAAGCAACTGCCAGCGCACCTTTATGGCCGTCACCACTTCCTGCTCGCGGAGAGCCCCAGAATTGAAACTTTCCTCCAAGCATAGAGTTGGCACTTCCAGTATGGGACCAATAAAGATCAAACTGATCAATTAAAGATCCTTCCGCTAAATATCCAGTTCGACCTACGTCTTCGTATTTCAAACCATTCGTAACGGTGTTCTGGCTCGTATCAATTTTGGCCAAAGTTGCATTGGTTTTTTGAACTTCAATTTGTCCACGACCATATCCACCCAAAGTTTCAGGCGTCATGAATCTGTTACCCGGCAAAATATACCGGGTCGCACATCCTGAGACAAAAAATAGCAGACCAATGGATAGAAAACTCTTCATCCTACTATGATCTTGTTCTCTAATTAAAATTCATAGGTGGTGATTTTTGCCCCGGCAGGATTCAGTATTCCAAATAGAGTAATCTTAAAGGGAAGGAACGAATCGTTAATGAAGTTACTTATTTTGGTTTTTCTTCTTATGCTAGTCTCGGCCTGCCAGGTCGAGCAAAAGAAAGCGGGCGATGAGCTCCTCTCTGGACACACGTCTACAACTAACAAATTTACACCTGATGCAGTCACCTCAGGTTCTTATAAATCTGGCGACACCATCACGTTTGGACTTAACTTTCCCTTCATTGTCACCGTAGCTGGTGGCGCTCCTAGGTTAACTTTGGATGTAGGTGGAGTTACTCAGTATGCTAATTATATTTCTGGAAATGGATCCAAGAAATTAGTTTTTGAATACACTGTTGCAGCTTCCATGAATGATACGGACGGAATCTCAGTTACTAGTTCAGTGGATCTGAATGGTTCAACACTTAAATTCACCTCCAATTCAGTAGTCACTGATTGCGGATTAAGTTTTACCTCTCCTAGTACTTCAGCTGTTTTAGTTGATACGACTGCACCCACACAAGATTCCTTGAGTTACTCTCCAGCTAACTTGTATGTATTAAATGATACAATCCTTGCCACTGTTGTTTATAGCGAACCAGTTGTTGTAACAGGCTCTCCAAGAATTATTCTTGATGTAGGGGGTGTTACAAAATATGCAACTTACGTTTCCGGATCAAACTCGGCCAGTCTCATCTTTTCTTATACAGTGGTTTCTGGGGATAAAGATTTAAATGGTGTAGGTATCTCTTCTGCCTCGCTGAATAGTGGAACCATAAATGATCGTGCGGGGATTACTGCTCCATTCTCACTCTCTGCTTCCACCATGACCAATGTTTTAGTTCAAGACGTTCCCACGCGGGTGAGTTCAGTTACCATGCCAACCAACGGGATATATCTGTCAGGCCAGACATTAACATTTAGCTTGGTTTTCTCACGGACTATGACAGTGACTGGGTCGCCACGCTTTCCTCTAACTATTGGTGCCTCCGGTAAATATGCAACATATGCTTCTGGAACAGGAACAAACACGCTTGTCTTTTCCTATACCGTGGCCAATCCTGATTATGACGTTGATGGAATAGGTGTTACCTCAACTTTGGCCCTTAATAGTGGAACACTCACTGACAGTAATGGGGATCCACTTATTATCATGGCCTTCACTGCAGGCTCATCTTCTTCAATTAATGTAGATGCCGTTATACCAACTATCTCGACACTCACACCACCGAGTAATGCGACCTACTTAGTTGGACAAAACATGAACTTCACCGCTGTCTTTTCTCATGCGGTAACTGTTGTAGGCACACCCTCCATAGATTTTGTCTTAGGATCAACGACTGTTCACGCTAATTATGTTTCTGGCTCTGGGACTACAAGTCTTCTCTTTCGCTATATTCCTATTTCAGGGGATTTTGATTCAAATGGAATTGCCATTGGAACACTTGAACTTAATTCAGGAACAATTCAAAGTGCTGTGGGAAATAATGCTGATCTAACTTTACCAGTTGTGAACACTAGTGGTGTTTTAGTTAATGGAGTCAATCCTACCATATCTACCTTCACTGCCCCCAGTAATGGGACCTATCTTGAAACTAACGACATGAACTTCACAGTTGTATTCTCATCAGCTGTGACCGTCATTGGATCGCCGAGTGTGACTTTTGCCACAACTAACGGCTCAAGAAGTGCTATTTATTTATCTGGTTCTGGAACCTCTACTCTTATATTCCGCTATACCGTTGCCAGCGGCGTCTATGATTATGATGGTATTGTTGTATCCTCTCCTCTGGCCTTAAATGGAGGATCAATTCGAGATTCAAATGGTTATGATTCAGTTTTAACTTTTACTGTTCCAACCACAACCGGTGTATTGGTAGATGCTTCTCCTGCGGTTATCAATTCAGTCACCGTCCCCAGTTCACGTACCTATGGTGATGGAGAAATTCTCAACTTCACATATGCCTTCAGTAAAAGCGTAACGGTAACCGGCACACCCCGCGTTTCAATCACAATGGGTGGAGCGACTGTTTATGCTAACTATTTTTCAGGCTCAGGAACGACCAGTCTAGTTTTCAGAAAAGTTATCGCCAATCCGGACACTGATGCTGACGGAATTGCAATCATAAGTCCTATTGGTCTCAATGGTGGAACAATCAGAGATTCAAATACAATTAATGCCACCCTAACCTACAGCGTGCCTAACACTTCCGGGATTGTTGTTGATTCCATCGGTCCAACGGTTTCAAGTATAACTGCTCCTGCCAATGCTACTTACAAAACTAATCAGAACTTGAATTTTATTGTAGATTTTAGTGAAAACGTTATTGTTACAGGAACTCCACGATTAGTTTTGAATATTGGTGGAACAACCCGGTACGCTAATTATCTTTCTGGCTCTGGCACAACTTCACTGACCTTCAGACATACTGTTTTAAGCGGAGACCTGGATAGTAATGGCCTTGGAATAACAAGTGCTATTGATCTCAATTCTGGAACTCTCTTAGATGCCATCTCTAATAGTGCAACACTAACATTTACTGCTCCCAATTTAGCTTCTGTAAATGTGGATGCAATTCTTCCCACAATATCTACTGTGAGTCTTCCGGCCAATGGAGTCTACACCACTGCAGGTCAACTAAACTTCACCATTAATTTTAATAAAGCTATCACCGTTACCGGTACTCCCCGATTGGTCCTCACAATTGGGAGCTCAACTGTTTACGCAAACTATGTTTCAGGATCAGGTTCAACTGCACTTCTTTTCAGACATACTATCGCTGCATCAAGTTTTGACCTCAATGGAATTGCTCTGGCCAATTCAAACGATATTGATCTTAATGGTGGAACAATGGTGGATGTGGTTAGTAATAATGCTCCTCTAAATTTAGGAGCTCAAGTCCTCAGTTCAGTGAATGTTTCCTACCCAGGTATGGGAGCGTGGTATGACTCTAATGACGCTGCGACGATGACTACTGTTTTCTCGTCTCCAAATTATCAAATTTCAGCGTTAACTGATAAATCTGGCGGAGCTAGGAATACGACCCAAACCACTGGTACAAACAGACCTTATTATCTTTCTTCTGGATTCGGATCTCAAAACCGTGCATCAATGAATACAAATGTAGCTACCCATCACCTAAACATCACATCAGCCATTCCACTCATACAATATGTCATCATTGTTTTCAGGACGCCTTCAACACTTGGAACGGCAACAGTTTTTTCTAGCTCAGCAGCCAGTATGAGTATGACTGCTTCAGGCACTCTGAATATGGCCCCGACTGCCCAGTGGAAAATAAACGGGGGCTCTCTGCAAACTACAACAACAGCGACTCCCGCTGCCACTCTCGCTGGAAGTAGCAATTATATTGTTTCCATACGATATGCTTCCGGAGTTACAGCAACTGCACAACGGTTGGGCCACGCATCGGCCAGTATGATAAACGGTCAAATAGCTGAAGCTTTGTTTTTCACAAGCTCTGCTTCTTTGACCGACACTGAACTCACAATCATTCACAATTATCTGAACGCTAAATACGGCATTTACTAAATATTATTACTCTCTCCAAAGCTATCGATACCAGAAGCTACGCTTTTATTTTTGCCTCGGGATAGTCTAGAGTTTTCAGTGTCGTAATAAGTTACTTCATCGAAATCATCTTCTCCATAATCATTATCAAATTCAGGGATAGCGTCGGATTTAGTCACAAGTTTATCGTGAGGAGTTGAAGGCTTAAATTTCTGAATGAAACCTTTCACATGGTTCAAAATATTTTGGATTTCCATATAACTCTCCTTTAAGGTCAACTATAGAACTATTACTCAGTTAATTAAGAGCAGAAATGATGCCAATTCTTTCAATTGCTGATTCAAGTACTTATAAAAAAATCAAGTAGATTGAGGTGTTTTGACCGGGCTTCTTTTATGGGTGACCGAAATTGTGAGTTAGTTTAAACTCTTAGAGATCTAATTAAATAAGGAATATTCCTCATGCCCAAAGTGTCAATTGCCGGCACCGATAAAATCTTCGATGTTAAGGAAGGCGAAATTCTTTATGATGCACTTTCCGATCGTGGTGAAGAGCTTCCTCACGGATGTCTCTCGGGCTCTTGTGGAGCATGCCGTATCGATGTGATTGAAGGTCAGGAAAATTTACAACCGGCTGGTCTAGTTGAGAACAATACAATCGATTGCCTGAAAGAAGAATTTTCACAAAAAAACGGTAAAGAGTTTTTAGAAAATAAACATATCCGCCTAGCTTGTCGCGCGAAAATTAAAGGCGACGTTCTTTTCCGTTCACTAAAATAAGAAAGTCGATTGTCTCGACTTCAAAAACTTGGTCAGTTTTAATTCTTCTGAAGTGAATTTCTTTTTTGAGTTCGAATTTTGAGATTTATATTTAGAGCACTATTAACAGCTGAATCCCATGCGGTATAGATCTGCTTTTTAGTTTTGGCCTTTAAATCCCCCGCTACATAAAAGCCTGGAATTGAAGTTTCACCTGCCTCATTGCCTATTACAAAGCCACGATCATCACAGTCAGCACCAAGCATTTTAGCGAGTTCGTTATAAACCAACATTCCCATTGAAACAAAGGCCATCTGTGCTTTAACAGTCTTACCATCACTCAATTTGAACCCATGAAGTAATTTACCTTTATCTTCGCCGACAATATCGCTGATAGGAGTTTCAACGACTCTGATACCGTAATGATCAATAAGCTTTTGAGTATCAGGTTGAAAGTTTGCTTTTTCACCGTTGGTGAGAATTGTGAATTCAGGGGGCGAATATCTTTCATGAAGTATAATCGATACCCAGGCTGCGCCGTTGTCATGACCAAGAACAACTGTCTTTTTATTTAAAACATGATGACCATCACAAATAAGACAGTAATCAATTGTCTGAGCATTTGCATAATCAAAAACTGTTTCGATGGATTCTTTGATCACTGGTTGAACATCCATTACTCCCGTACAGAGAATAACGTACTGAGCTTTGTAGGTTTGACCCTTATTGTCTGTGAGAATAAAAAGATCACTTTCTTTTTTAATATGAGTGATACCAAGATTTTTTTGGAGAAAAAGATTGTGTTTAAATTCTGATTCTGAAATCCATTTCAGTGTTTCAGCATTAGGTTCTTCAATTCCGCGCTTATACTGAAAATGCGCCGGGATATTTTCAATCTTTCTAACCCAAAGGGCCCGTGAGCGCTTTTTATCTTTGGGTGATCCAGGGAAAAAGAGACATTCATCATTATTGAGAATAACTCTGAGTGTGGCCATAGTTCCCGCCGAACCACCGCCAATAACGCACACTGGGTAGATTTTATCACTCATGGTTTATTTGGCGCCAATGGCCTTATGATGATCATCATCTGATTTGTCTTCACGAGAAGATGAATCTGGCTCACGCAAATGCTCGCCTGCAACGGATTTGATTTTTACTTCTTTGATCTCATAATTTTTCACCCGGACAAGTTCAAAGGAATAACCATCCCAAATGATCATGTGACCTTTCTTAGGAAAGTTATTTCCTAACTGCTCCATCAAAAATCCGTTTAGAGTAGAAAAATTATCATTGAGAGGAATTTTGATATCGTATTCGTTATAGAGATCTCGCAGAGAAATCGTCGAAGGAACCATTACTCCTTCCTCACTCTCCACTCCTGGAATTCCATCTTCTTCATCATCATGCTCATCTTGAATCTCTCCGAAAATTTCTTCCATGATGTCTTCAAGAGTCAGCATACCTACGACAATTCCATTTTCATCTTTAACTAAGGCCAAGTGAACTTTTTTACGATTCATGTGATCAAAGACGGCCTGAATTTTCATATGCTCATAAACAAAGAATGGTGGCTTAAGGTATTTGGTCACATCGAAGTTGATCTGTTCTTCAGGAGTCGCAAAGGCGAGATCTTTAACGTGCAAGAACCCCAGAACATCATCAAGGTCCTCGTGATAAACCGGATAGCGGCTATGCGCCACTTCTCTCACAGTCTTAATTACATCACTAAATTGAAAGTCTTTTTTCATGGCCTCAATACTTGTCCGAGGAACCATGATGTCTTTAACTTTAATTGAAGGGAATTCAAGAATCGAGTTTAACAGGTCAATCTGTTTCGTATCCATGGTGCGCTCTTCTTCGGCCATCTCCACCATGACTTCGATATCATCCTGAGTTACTGAGCGACTTCTCACGTTGGCATTTTTCCCGAGAACAATTTGGATGATAAACATGAACATCTTAACAATTGGATATAGGGCGTAATAGAAACCCATAAGAAGGAGCACACATAAAGGAGCGATGTTTTCGGATTTACCGCGACCAAAAGTTTTTGGGGCAATTTCTCCGAAAAGCAAAATCACCATCGTTGAAATACCCACGCTGATGGCAAGAGCATCATTAGAAAAAATTCTTTCAGTGATATTAGTAGAAAGTGCAGCAATTAAAATATTTACGAAGTTATTACCTAGAAGAATAGTTGTGAGAATATCATTGGGCTTACTCAACCAATGTTTAATGGCCCAAGAATCTACACCATGCTCTTCAGCAATTTGTTTGGCCTTCTCATGAGGAAGCGACATGAGTGCAGCTTCTGAACCAGAAAAGAAAGCAGATAAAAGAATAGAGATGAAGAGAACTAAAATCTCTTGATCAGTACTCATGAGAGCCTTGCCTGAAAACAATTAGTCGTGATTTTGAAAAAAGAAGAAATTTGAACCAAAGGTTCAGCCGGGGGTTCTATGGAAGGACTCCTGTTAGTTAACAAAATAACATTCTTATTGTATCATAGTTGCTATCAAAAGACCAAAATCAGGTAGTTAGACTTAATGCGTATCCTGTTATTAATGAGATAGGGGTTTGCCCTTAAAGTCATGATCAGAATAAACAATTCTATCGTTCATTTCATGGTCGTAATCACGGATTTCATCCATATTTTTCACTCTGCGAAAATTCGTCCGACACTTGTAGCAAATAGCTACCATTGCGAGCTTTTTAAATAAGAAAAGATCCACCAGATAGAGCACCACTAAACTCATCCCATAAGTCCAAATTGAAAGAATCGCAGCAATTACAAAAAGGAGTACACCAATTTTACGATTAAAATCCTTTTGCTTATAAAAATCCTGTCGATTACAAACGGGACAATCTTTGAGAATTCCCTCTTCATGAAGAGGAGTGAATTTAACTTCTTGAATATTTTTACAAACACCGCACTCAGCTTTGTGTGCATGTTGATCGGGCAAGCATTCAATACTTGAGCCACAACTAAGACATGTAATTTGAACTTCCATCATAATGCTAAACCGTATTTGGCCATTAAATAAACTGAAATGAGTTCGCCCACAATAACAAAAAACTCTACGATGTAAAGAACTCCAGTGGCACTCTGAATAGAACGCAATCGACACAACTTATAAGTAAAGAAGCTTAAAATTAGCGGAGCTAGGTATCCCCATAGGTAGCGCATGGAAATAAACAGCCAGTTATACATATAACCGTCTCCCATGAGTGTCCCTTCCTCAAGATAAGGCAAACCCGCAGAGAAGATCACTGACAATGAAAATACTATTCTTAAAAAGATCACTATCCAAAAAATATTCAGGCAATAGATTAGCGGCTCTTCACTGAGCTTTGGAACAACTAGGTAGTAGTGACCAAGG
>CAMDDI010000125.1 GCA_945890905.1 Bacteriovorax stolpii | reverse complement strand
ACGCCGCCATCACTTGTTCTCTCACGAGTCCTAAGATTCGAGACAAAAAAGTTGCGATCGCCATTTTAATTGATGAACGTAGTACGGACATGAAACTCCTGATGTTGAGATTTTCACTCGAGAAAAAGTTTTTGAAAATAAATGTTTTTAAACTCTTTCACTCAACAAATGGGTCTCTTTCGCCCCTATCACGCGTCGGGGCAAGTGATAAGAATCATTCAATCAGTTGAGTAAGAGACTTTTTGATACTACGTCTCTCTTACTTTCTCTCTAAAGCCGGTGAGTTGATGTAAATAAATTTATCGTTACATTCATAGGGGCGAAGTTGATATGATGTGGGTAAGCAGGATGCGAGGAGGTTCGCCCCTACTCCAGGATGGAGATAAGTAGGACCTTCATACACACACAAAGAAGCGACAGGATGTGGCTTGCAGCGAGAGACAAGGAGGACCCCATGTTTTTAGCCATCGCAGTTGAATCCAAGCAACATCCCAAAAACCAAAACGACTACCGAGTGTGGTATTTGGAAATCGATGATTGCGGACAAGTTGTAGGTGTCGGTGTGAAATCCAAACAACAGATGGTGGAGAATCTTTTCGAGAACTACCGCAAGACTGGCAAGTCTAACTGGCGGGCCTTTCAAAAAGGTTCAGACCGCTCAAGTCCAGTGGAGATTTTTGATTTTGTCTCCATGAACATGCATGAGAACACTCACTTCGGACAACTCCCGACTTTGAGTGAATTCCAAACTGTCTTGGACACACTGCAAAGTCGACTTGAATTACGATCGATTGCCTAAGAACAAAATCCTCCCAGGATTGTAATTAGGCCTTTCAGGCAGAAGCTTTAACCGGCTTCTGCCTTTTTTATTTATTCGCAGCGTCCCAGTGCCACTATTTGCAAGAATTTCTTCTTCATGGGCCATTCAAATTCACCCCGCTTTTGTGTAGAGTGAGTCGAAATCAAAACATTCAAGATCTCAAACGAAGTAAAGGCAAAAGCATGCAAACAATGGCAATTATTGGCGCTCAATGGGGTGATGAAGGTAAGGGAAAAATTACGGACCTTCTCGCCGAAAAATGCGACTTGGTTGTTAGATATCAAGGTGGCCACAATGCCGGTCACACCATTTGGGTCAACGGACAAAAAACTGTTCTGCATGTGATCCCCTCTGGAGTTTTACATCCCCACTGTTTATCGGTGATTGGTCACGGAGTAGTGCTTGAACCAGAAAACTTTTTAAATGAACTAGCAAAAATTAAAGGTGTGACCAATGTGACCCCTGAGAATTTAAAACTCTCCTCAACGGCCACAGTCATCACGAGCTATCACAAACTTTTGGATGCTGCCCGCGAAGCACAAGGTCCTGAGAAAATCGGAACCACTGGTAAAGGAATCGGCCCAGCTTACGAAGATAAAGTTTCCCGTCGGGCGATCAAAGTGAAAGATCTTTTAGATAAAGACACTCTTGTACGCAGACTCTCCAATGGATATGCAGAAAAGGCCATTCTCTTTAAGCATCTCTACCAAATTGAAATACCTGCTATCGAACAAGAAGTTGAGCGTCTCTACCGTTATGGCGAATCCCTCAAAGATTATGTGGTGGATACATTTTCTTTAATTGATGATCAGCTTTCTAAAGGAAAGCGTGTTCTTTATGAAGGTGCTCAGGGTATTTTGCTGGATGTGGATTATGGAACTTATCCCTACGTCACTTCGTCTTCTACGGCGGCTTCAGGAATCTATAATGGTGCAGGAATTCCCGGCAAAAAATTAGAAGAAGTCATTGGTGTGGCCAAGGCCTACACCACTCGTGTGGGGGAAGGTCCATTTCCGACTGAACTCTTTGACGATATCGGAGCTTTAATTCAAAAAACGGGCAATGAATTTGGTGCTACGACAGGACGCAAGCGCCGTTGTGGATGGCTTGATATTCCGCTTCTTCGCTATTCAGTAAAATGCTCTCAACTTACAAGTATTGCTCTGACAAAACTTGATATTTTAAGCTCAGTACCTGAGCTTAAAATATGTTACGCCTATGAAGTGAATGGCAAAGTAGTTGATTGCGCCTATCCAGGAATAAACCTCTACAACGCTAAGCCACTTTATAAGACTTTTAAACCCTTCACCGATGATTTTACCAGTGGCAAGCCTTCGGCTGAACTAGAGACCTACATCAGCTTCTTGCAAGAGAGTTTGGGAATTCCGGTGGGGATTTATGCTTACGGTCCAGATCGTAATCAGATTGTGTTCCGTCAGTCTTACTCTTAAAGCGGATAAGATTTCCCTCTATGACAGGATCTTCTAAGAAAATTCTTGGGGAAATGGATGTACCAAACAATTCCCAAAATTTTTGTATAAAAATAAAATGAAACTGATTCTCAAAGGGAATTCTCTATCGAGGCTTGTTGGTTTTCATCCACACTAGAATAAAACTCTTTGTAGACGGAAAGATTTATTCCCCACACAATGTCTTAACTCATCTCGACACGAAAAATCTTCCTACTTCGTGCTTACCGAATACTCGGTATAATGTCGTAGGCAGGTTTTATGACGCTTTTTAAAATTTCTACACTTATCCTTTTCTACTTCGTTGCACGTATGGCATTCACCGATTCTGATCGTTCTGTTACCAATACCTATGAGGATTCAGTTTCTGAATCCGTTCGACTGGCCTCAGCTCCTTAAGCTACCTTGTCCTAAACTCACTAACTCCATAAAAATTCTTGGTTTTGGCCTAAAATAAACCTCTCTTTTCCGCAATTTATGTTTGACAAAATTCTTCGGAAACAATAATTTGTAGTCCTTCGTTTGAAAGTGGTCTCGTAGCTCAGTTGGTTAGAGCATCTCCCTTTTAAGGAGAGGGTCCTGTGTTCGAGTCACAGCGAGATCACCACTTTTTATCCGAACTCATTGAAATTGTTTTGGTCCCATCGTCTAGCCCGGTCTAGGACATCGCCTTTTCACGGCGGTAACAGGGGTTCGAATCCCCTTGGGACTACCAAGTTTATAAAAAAGCCTCACATATTTGTGGGGCTTTTTTTTTAAATACTTATCCCTATCAATCAAAACCTGTGTTAATTCCTTACCCATGAAAACACTAGCGTCATTTATCCAGATTTTCCTTCTTTCTGCCAGTGCCAGCGCATCTCCCTTGCTTATAGGCGGAGAGCCGGCAAAAGAAGAAGAGTATCGCTCATCGGTTTTCATTAATCAGTCCTGTACCGGATCTAAGATTGGAGCACGCACTTTTCTCTTTGCCGCTCACTGTATGATTAATGGGAGTTCAGGTGAATTAAATAAACCTTTTCGATCCGGAGCTAAGGTTAATCTTCAATCTCACTATGGTGCCAAAACAAGTCTCACTATCGAGAAAGCATTTCCCCATCCAACCTATGTTGCTGAGATTAAGCGTCGTCTTCAACTGCGAGTCGCCACCACAGCAGGTGCTTTTGCTTCATTTGATGTTGCTCTCTTCACGGTGACTCAAGACTCTCCTGAATTTCCTGTGGCCAATATTGAATATGATGAAGTTGTTGTTGGTGAGGAAGTGGTAATTGGTGGTTGGGGCTGCGAAGTTTCGACTCATAATGCGACTCCAGTCAATCGTTATAAAATCGCTACGAGTCTTGTGATCAATTCAGATCAACTCACAGATTACTATAAGCGAGATTTTTCACAGGCCAATGTGTTTAATTTTTATTCTGAAGGTATCAAAGCAAATGCAAGTGCCGCCAGCATTTGTCCAGGTGACTCTGGAGGAGCAGCTTACCGGAAAAATTCACAAGCAGTTGTGGGAGTGAACTCACAATATCTCTTTAGCGATAATTCTGGAATTTCTACGGTGAATACTCACACTCGTCTGAGTGCTGTGGCCGAATGGGCGCAAGAGATTATCAAATAGCGTTTTGAATCAACTCAATCTTATATCCATTAGGATCTTCGATAAAAGCAATCACCGTTGTTCCATGTTTCATGGGTCCCGGTTCTCTCACCACTTTCACTCCGGCTTCTTTTACCTTCGAGCAGGTTTGATAAATATCATCAGTACTCAAAGCAATATGTCCAAACGCATTCCCCATATCATAGGAATGCTTTCCGTAATTGTAAGTCAGTTCAATACAAGGATCTTGTTTGGTTTTGCCGTAGCTCAAAAAAGCGAGAGTGAACTCCCCATCGGGATAATCTGATTTTGAAATCAGATTCATGCCTAAGACTTCAGTATAAAACTTGATGGACTCGTCCAGATGGTTCACGCGGATCATGGTGTGGAGATACTTCATAAAATTAATCCCACCCAATGACTTGGTATCCCTGCTCACCTAAACATTGATTCACATAGTTATGTTTCACTTGATCAGGAGTCAGTGCACCGACAGCAGTTCCACCTGCGGCCCCCATGGCCCCACCACGAACTAATCCACCACCTAAATTCCCCGTGAACAATCCACCAACAGCTCCGATGGCTGCACCAATAACTGCACCACCACCGGCCGATTTAGCAACATTTTTTGCTTTTCCCGATTTGAGATATTTATCCGCATCTTCCATGCAGTGATCTACATCTCGCTCGGCCTTACTTTCAGAAACCGATTTTCGTTTCTCATTGGGATAAAGTTGAGGGCGCGAGGCACATGAGACTAGAACCAATAAGAGAATGAGATTTAAAATCTTCATCTTCTTATTGGTACTCTTTAGGAAATAAATCTGCCTTGAGATGTCTGAGCACTTGAAGAACTTTTGCCATGTGAAGATTCTCATCCCCACCTTCAAGGCGTTTTAAAAATGCCAGACCCACACCTGAAGACTTAGCGAGCTCTTCTTGCGTGCATCCGATTTCTTTTCTTTTTCTACGGATAAAGTAGGCAACTGTACCTAATTCTCTTTCTATTTCTGCGTTTGATCTGCGAATAACTTCCATGTCATTCCTCCCTGCTTAGTTCCATTTTAAAGCTAAATGGATTTTGCGCAAGGAGGATTTAGTCTCTAATCACTAAACTCGGAATTTTCTGCGGTCTCTGTGGCCTCAAGAGGACGATCTTCTGGTTCAATGAGGGCTGAATGATCAATCATCTGGTCCTTTGGAATTTTTCTCTTGTGATAGAAGTTAGGCTCGCCCGCAGGGGCACTGATAGAGGCAATTTTTCTAGAATTAAAAGATTCAACAAAGGCCACAAGGGCCGCATCTTTTTTCTGACGAAGAATTGAAAGTGCTGTGAGTCCTCTTCCATCCTTAGCATTAAAGTTAGCCTTCAACTCTTTCCAGTATCCCAGAACCGGAAGGCAGTCATACTCAGCTGCAAGTGTAAGTGGAGTTGATCCATCTTTTGCTTTGGTATTCCAGTTAAGCCCAGCTTCCTTGTGAAGCATGGTTACGATTTTGTGAGAACAACTGGCCGATGCCATGTGAAGCAGAGTCCAGTTCTTCTGAGTATAAGTCAAATCATAGCGTGGCTTCTCGTTGATTAAGAGAGAGAAGAGTTCCACATTATTTTTTTCAACCGCTAGAGAAAGAATATCAAATTCTTTTTTACCATCCTGGTTAATAAAAGATCTTTTTGAGTCTTGAAGAAATTTCACAAATCCCGGTCTTTCAAAATGGGCCATCCCCTCAGCCACGGTATAAGTTTTACCATCGATCACAGGAAGATTTGCATGAACATCTCCGCCCTTCTTAATAAAACTCTCAAATCCGCTTTGATCATTTTTAATTAAAGAAAGAAGAGCCTCATCAGTTGATACTGTTCCAGAGAAACTACTAAGCTTATCTTTAAAAAGAATTCCACCAATCACCAATGTTAGGCATGACCCAATGGCCACAATGCGGTTTTTTTTCACAGACGTACCCCCATTAATTCTTGAACTTCTTTATTCTAATGCCCAGGCGGAAGAAAATTTTCATGATAATCGCCATTTTGCCTGTTATTGGAGGCTTAAGCTTTCGGCATTTCTGGACTTAATCTTTAAAGTGACATGAAGAATTGGCACCTTAATAGAAATGGCTACAATAAAGCTATGAGATTCACGTGGCTTATATTCCTTATGGTAACCTTTAATGTTTGGTCATCACCGGCAGAGGAAATGGACGAACATCGCATACCGATTCTGGATTTCGCGGAAGACCTGTTCGGACATCGTGCTAACAACATCGCAAATGACTTCGATTCATTCTTTGCTACCGATCGAGCAGATGATGAGTTAGGACGAAGTCGCTTGAGAGTTCGCACCAGTCGCTCCGTCAATGAAGGGGCCAAGATGGCCGATGATACCCGCTTTAGTTTTAACTTACGCCTCCCATCTCTTGAGCAAAAATTCCGAAAGATGGTGGAATCGAAAAAAAAGAAAACTGATGAATCTCGTGTTGAGCACATTCGCCGTTTAAAAACACTTGAAGAAGTTAACAAGCTAGATAAAAAATGGCTGTTCCGAGGAAACTTATCCACCAACGTATCTATTCATCCATCGGTAACATTGAGAGCTCGTCTTCGAAAGAGTGCGCAAACTGGAACCCTCATTCACCGCTTCGTTCAAGAGGCCACCTGGATATCTTATCGAGATGGATTTAGACAACGAACTTCGCTTTCGACTGACCAAAGTATTTCAGATGATCTTCTCTTCCGTTTCAACAACACTGTGGATTGGAGGATCAGCCAAAAAACATTTAATACCGTTCATGGCCCCTCTCTTCTTCATCGACTAAGTGATGATGAGGCCATGTCTTATAATTTCTCGGGAAGTACAATCGTTGATGGTGGATTGCTTTATTTTAATGGTTGGCAACTAGGTACTAACTATCGATTGAATATTTATCATCAGGTCTTTTATATGGATCTTGGAACCGGTCTTAATTTCCCAAAATCGGAATCATTCAGGCGATCGCCATATGCCATGATTCAATTTGAAGCACTATTCGGGAGCTAATGAGCAAAAAAAAGGCTCGCCTAAGCGAGCCTCATTTAATTTAATTTTCTACAATAGAGCAATAAGCGGAGCAATTAACAAAGACACAACCGACATCACCTTAATTAAGATTGCAATTCCTGGACCAGAAGTATCCTTAAATGGATCTCCCACCATGTCACCCACTACTGCAGCTTTGTGAACATCACTGCCTTTCTTCTCACCTGCTAACTTTCCTTTCTCAATGTACTTTTTAGCGTTATCCCAAGCACCACCGGCATTGGCCATAAACAAAGACATTGTTGCACCAACGGCAAGAGCACCAGCAAGTAGACCAGCAAGAGAAGCTGGGCCCATGAAGAATCCGCAAAGAACTGGAGCTACAATAGCGATGAGTCCTGGGATAAGCATTTCACGAAGAGCAGCTTTAGTTGCGATATCAACAATCTTCTTCGGCTCTGGTTCAGCTTTAAGTTCCATTAGTCCCGGAATCTCTCTGAACTGACGACCAATTTCAACTACGATAGCACCTGCTGCTTTACCAACGGCAAGCATGGTCGTTGAACCAACAAGGAATGGAAGAATTGAACCAAGAAGAATTCCAATTAAGATTTTTGGATCAGTAAGAACCAGTTCAACTGCACCTAATCCGCTCAAAGAACGAACGTGGTTAATTTCAATGTTATAAGCTGAAAAGAGAGCAAGAACCGTAAGAATGGCCGAACCAATAGCGTATCCTTTACCGATAGCAGCTGTGGTATTTCCTACCATATCAAGTTCATCTGTGATGGCACGAACTTCAGGTCCCAAACCAGACATTTCTGAAATCCCACCAGCGTTATCAGAGATCGGCCCGTAAGCATCAACAGTCATCACAACTGCTGTACCGCCGAGCATACCTACTGCTGAGAGAGCAATTCCGTAAAGACCAAGGTAGCGGTTAGAAAGATAAGCTACCAGGGCCACAACGATCATAGGAATCGCAGTTGATTCCATCCCGACAGCAAGACCTTGAATCACGTTTGTACCAGCACCAGTTCTTGATGCTTCAGCAATGCGAGATACTGGACCAGCTGAAGTATAGTAATCAGTCACAAGACCGATGATTGTTCCACCGATAGCGCCGATAGTAAGAATCGCTGTTACTGATTGAGTTATCTCAAGAGAGGCCATGATCATATAGGAAGCTACTGCAAGAATTAGAGGTGGAAAAATTAAAGCTCCACGAAGAACTTTAGCTGGATCCATAGAAGTCATTGTGCGCGCAATGAAAATACAAACGATAGAAACTGCGAGACCTACTGCTGAAAGAACCAGAGGTAATCCAACAGCGATCATCTTGTTCCAGGAAGCATCAACATTGGTCATAAGCATTGGAAGTTCACTTGAAGTAAGAGCGATGGCCATGGCAGCAACAATTGCAGCAACCATTGACTCATAAATATCTGCACCCATACCAGCAACGTCACCTACGTTATCTCCCACGTTATCTGCGATAACACCTGGGTTACGTGGATCATCTTCTGGAATATTTTCAATTACTTTACCAGCGATATCAGAACCTACGTCAGCGGCTTTAGTGTAAATACCACCACCGATACGAGCGAAAAGTGCAATTGAAGAAGCACCTACAGCAAATGAGTGAAGAACTGGAGAAAGAAGTTCAGAATCTCTAAAACAAGAATAAAGAACACCAAGTCCAATTAATCCTAGAGCAGCAACTGAAAGACCCATAACCGCACCACCATCAAGGGCAGTGAGAAGGGCCTTCGCGCGTGAACCACTGCGAGCAGCTTGAGTTGTTTTTACGTTAGCGTAAGTAGCAGCTTTCATTCCGATGAAACCAGCCAGGAGAGATAAGATCGCTCCCAACACAAAAGCGGCAGCAGGAACTTTACCAAGAGAGAACCAGATTAGTATGGCCACAACAAAACCGAATACGGCCAGTGTTTGATACTGTCTGAACAAAAAGGCCATTGCACCTTCACGGATGTAACCGCCGATGCGTTCCATGGTTTCGTTACCCTTTTCTAATCCCAAAACCCGGAAGTAGAAATAGATAGCGATGGCCAATCCGACAATACCGAAAATGACTGGTGTTTTTAACCACATCAACCAAGACTCCATCATGATGATCTCCCTCAACTAAGAAATAAAACTGAATAAAATTGGATACAGAATTTTTTACTAAAAATGTTAGGTATAGTAAATCCTAAAGGCCTTAAAACTGAGGTTTTGACTTCGCGTTAACGCCCTTGACATCCATGGTCACAATCACTATCTTCCAGCTATGCAGACTGATAGCCGCCGAAAAATTCTCATCAATGCCATGACAGACTTTGAATCTCAAGGTGTGAGTTGCGTAGGATGCTCAGGCACCTGCTGTACTTATGAGGCCAATTCCATGATGGTTTCTCCACTTGAAGCCGTGGAGTTGCATATCTATCTTTCTCAAAATCATTATCTCACTCA
>CAMDDI010000124.1 GCA_945890905.1 Bacteriovorax stolpii | reverse complement strand
GGCCATTGAGCAGACATATTTCTTGATGAATCTATGGTCAAATAAACTCCCCGCATCAACAAGAGCGCAAGATCTAACTAAAGAACTTTTAGTGAAGCAGGAATCCAGCAAAAGCATTCTTCGAGGGAAAACGGGGTCGGGATTTATGGGAAACAACTTTGATTTACGCCTGGGATGGTATGTTGGTTACCTAGAAATGAATGAACATAACTATATCGTGGTGAGTAATTTCGTTGATAAGCACAAGGTTATAGGCGAGAGGACCTTCGGTGGAATGGAGGCCAGAGAGATGGCCAAACAAGAACTCACTGAATTAGGTCTCTGGTAAATTTCCCCTCGGAAAAGATATAAAAATCGTCATTCTTAAATTTTCTTACATGCATTTTTAATTCATCAAAGCAAAGCAACTGCGACATGACTTTGCGACGGTAGTCCCCTATTTTCCGACTCGCAAAACCTAATATTTTGGAGAGTTATGGCATATCAAGTGCTGGCCAGAAAGTGGCGTCCGAAACAATTCGAAGAAGTTGTTGGACAGTCACATGTCACCAGAACATTACAGAATGCTATCAAGCAAGAAAAACTCGCACATGCCTATTTGTTCACGGGAACACGTGGCGTAGGTAAGACTTCTATTGCTCGCTTATTTTCAAAAGCTATTCGTTGTGAAAATCGCAAACCTGATTTTAATCCTTGTTTAGTATGTGCATCTTGCAGAGATATTGATGCTGGTAATTCCATGGACTTCATGGAAATTGATGGAGCATCTAATAACAGTGTGGATGATGTTCGAGCTCTTATTGAAAACGTTCAATATCTTCCGACTCGTGGAAAATTTAAAATTTATGTCATCGATGAAGTTCATATGCTTTCAACCAGTGCATTCAATGCACTCTTGAAAACTCTTGAAGAGCCACCAGCTCACGCACTTTTTATTCTTGCCACTACTGATCCTCAAAAACTTTTAGGCACTGTGATTTCTCGCTGTCAGCGCTATGACTTTAAAAATGTCTCGGTTGATATTTTAAGTGAGCATGTTTTAAAAATTGCTGATGCAGAAAAAATTAAATTTAGTTCTCCTAAGGTCGCCCGCAAATTGGCCGAGCTTGGAAAAGGTTCAGTTCGGGATACGCTTTCAATTTTTGATCAGGTACTAGGTCTTTCAGGAACAGACGTTGTGACTGAACAGTCACTCTCTCAGGCCTTGGGCCTTGCGGGTACGTCGGCCATGAAAGAGCTTCTCACAAGTATCCTTACTGGGAATCCGAAATCATGTTCGCGCATTTATCGCCAATTGATGGAAGAAAATATTGATCTCAAAAAACTTTGTGATCAAGTGATGGATAGCTTCTACCGCATTATTAATTCAATTGATGAGCAGAGTGTTCTTTATAAAGATGAAGTCATTGCAGATAAGGCCCTTGAAGGCATCAGTATGGCAGAACTCTTCTGGATCTATGAATCGCTAATTAAAGATTTCAGCTGGGCCCTCACGAGTATGAACCCGGAAAAAGTAGTTCTGGTTTTGCTTCAGAAGGTTTGTTTAAGAAGATCAATCCTCACAGGTGAGGATGTGAAGCTTGAGGAGATTCCGCAAAGCTTGGGAAAGCCTGAAGCTGGAGTGGCAACCGCTATCGTAGCTGCTCCAGTGAAAACTTGGGACGCTTTTGTAGCTTACTTGCGCCAGACTTCTCCAGCGACGGCAGCGAATCTGGAGCATGGAAATTTGTTGGAAGAACTAAGTCCTGATTTAGTTCCTTTCCGGGTGAGTGTCGCTTTCCCTGAAACAGCAGCTGTGTTTGCAGAGTTTTTAGAAGATAAAGAAGTGTATGCGAGACTTAAAAATCATCTCGCAGATTTTTTTGAAGTAGCGATTGATAATATTAATTTTAAGAGTCAAATCCTGACCCATGAACAGAAGCAGGATAAGAATTTTAAAACAAAAGTCGAAATTGATGACGAAATACGCTCTCAGGCTTCTGAAGCCAAAAAGCAGAAGATCTTAAATGATCCATTTGTTAAAGAAGCTGAGAAGTTGTTTAACTCAAAGATTGATAAAATTATTTTGAACGATTAGGAGTCTCCATGAATATGAATAACTTAATGAAACAAGCTCAGCAAATGCAGGCAAAGTTAGCGATGCTTCAAAACGAACTCAATGAGCGCGAAGTAGAAGCTTCTGCGGGTGGGGGAGTTGTTAAAGTTAAAGTAAATGGTAAGCAGCAGGTTTTGAGCATTGTGATCAGTAAAGAATGTGTAGATCCCAATGATGTGGCCACTCTTGAAGAACTTGTTCTTACAGCTGTCAATCAAGCTCTGAAACAATCTCAAGAAATGGTTCAGCAGGCGATGTCTAAAGTTACAGGTGGAATGAATATTCCGGGAATGTTCTAAATGATTCAATTGCCTGAAGTGATCAAAGATGCGGTTGAAGCTCTTACTCGTCTACCTGGTGTAGGTGAGAAGACTGCGTTCCGTATGGTGATGAGTATGACTCACTGGAAGAACATTGAGCTAGAAAGTGTGGCCCATGCTCTCTCTAATCTTCAGCATCTTGAACTCTGTGTAGAATGCGGAATGTTTGCGGATGAAAAAAATTGTTCAATTTGTGCTGATGATAACCGCAAATCAAGTCATTCAATTTGTGTTGTTGAAAACGCTTCTGACTTAATGGCCATTGAAAAGAGTGGTCATTATCGTGGCGTTTACCACATTTTGGGTGGAGTTTTAAATCCACTTTTAGGTGTGGGCCCAGATGAATTAAAAATGGATGAGCTCAAAAGCCGCATTATTGAGCAGGACATGCAGGAAGTAATCTTAGCGATTAATCCTTCAGTAGAGGGCGACGCCACCTGTTCATATTTTAAAACCCTTTTGCCTGAAACAATCAAAGTAGAGCGGATTGGCTTTGGTGTTCCTATTGGTGGATCTCTCGAATATTTAGATCCCATGACCATTACTAAAGCTTTAGAAAATAGAAAAAGATTTTAATGAAAAAAATGAGTGTTACAGAAAAAATCAAGCATGTATTGGAGCCCAAGTCGGCTTCAATCTCTGCGCGACTTTTTGTGACACGTGAAGATGGAATCACTGTATACGATTCCGTTCAGAATCAATCTACAACTTCAGTCTCCGCTTTAGTAAGTGGCCTCTGGCAGGCATCTGAAGCTTTGATGAAACTTGTAGATAACAATGCTCCCGTCTTAGATTTTAGACTTGGATACGATACTTCTTCGGAAGGGATCTTTTTGGTTCCCTTTCATCTTAGTGGAAAAAGATATTTTTTAGGTGCAATTTACACTGATCTGGTGAATCCAGGACAGTTGAAGCGCAAAGTTTCTCAGATCAAAGGTGAGATAGAGCTTCTTTACGCAAGTGAGGAGATTTCTCCTGTTAGAGTTACAAAACAAGAAACAATTCGCGAAGGTTTTCTTTTCACAGATATTTCTGATGAAGAGATTGACCGTCTCTTCGCCGTGGGCGGTATATAATGTCATTTGTAAATTATCACACCAAAGAAATTAACTGCAAAATTGTCTACTACGGTCCAGGCCTTGGTGGAAAGACAACCAACATTCAATACATTTATCAAAAGACCAGCTCTCAGAACAAAGGTCAGATGATCACTCTTAATACTGAAAATGAAAGAACACTCTTCTTTGACTTTCTTCCTTTGGACTTAGGAGAGATTCGTGGTTTTAAAACCCGTTTTCACCTCTATACAGTACCCGGGCAAGTATTCTATGAAGCCAGCCGTAAACTGATTTTAAGAGGTGTTGATGGCTTGGTATTTGTGGCCGATTCTCAAGTCGAAAGAATGGAATCAAACCTTGAGTCTTATCAAGGGTTAGAGAAAAACTTAGCCGATCAGGGCTATGATATCTCTAAAGTTCCTATGGTTATGCAATGGAACAAGCGCGATCTTCCGAACATCGTATCTACTGAAGATTTGCAGCTGCAGTTGAACAAAAGAAAGTTCCCTGCATTTGAAGCAGTGGCCACTTCTGGTGATGGAGTTTTTGAAACACTAAAAATGATTTCTAAATCAGTCCTCCTTAATATTAAGGGCGGACTCGAATAGTTAACTTGATGAAGGAGTTCTTACATGGCCACTGAGAAAGTTAGAGCATTGACTAAAAAACAACTGGAAACTCTAAGATTAAAACTCTTGAGCGAAAAGAAGAGTTTGGTCTTTAGCGAGAAAGTCGAAGACAGTGCGATTAGTTTATCTCTTCCAGAAGGAAGCGATGAGGTTGAACAATCAATCACTGACTACAACAACTCTCATCTTCTCCGTTTCAGAAACCGCGAAGTTTTCTACGCTAAGAAAATTGATGGTGCACTGAAGAAGTTTGAAGTTAACGAGTACGGTATGTGTTCTGATTGTGCATCTTGGATCAAGTTTGAGCGTCTTCTTGCTCGTCCGACTGCGGATCTGTGCATTCAATGTAAAGAAGAAGCCGAAAAAGAAGAGTCGAACAATTTCATTGCACGCCAGTCTAAGTCTTTAGGCCGGGTAGTTGATCTCACAGGCATGATGGCCTAAGGATTAGTATGTCAGATATCAAAGTCGCGGTAATTGGTGGCAGCGGGATTTATAAACTCGATGCCATCAAGATTAAAAAGCATCTTAAAGTTCAGACTCCTTTCGGTCTTCCAAGTGGTGACATCATGGAAGCTGAAGTTGATGGAGCTTCTTTTTATTTTCTTCCTCGTCATGGTCAAGGACACTACTTGACTCCGAGTGAAGTTAATTACCGTGCAAATATTTTTGCTTTGAAAAAGCTCGGCGTGAATACCATCGTGAGTATCTCAGCAGTTGGATCTCTTCAGGAAGAATACGCACCTAAGCAGTTTGTTTTAGTTGATCAGTTTATTGATTGGACCAAAGGCCTTCGCAAGAGAACATTTTTCGATGAAGGAATGGTTGGACATGTTTCAACTGCTCTTCCTGTTGAATCTGCTCTTCAAAAAAGATTATATGAAGCCTGTCAGAAAGCGGGAGTCATTTCCCACTTAGGTGGAACTTATATTTGTATTGAAGGCCCTCAGTTTTCTACGAAAGCTGAATCAAAAATTTATCGCGGGTTTGGAGCATCAGTTATTGGTATGACAAACGTACCGGAAGCATTTTTAGCTAAAGAAGCGGGCATGGCCTACGCCACAGTTGCTATGGTGACTGATTATGATTGCTGGAAAGAGGAACACTGTACGGTTCAAGAAATCATGGATGTCATGAAATCAAATTACGTTTCTGCTCAAAAGTTTGTTCTTCTGGCCATCCCTGATTTAGTGAAAAATCCAGTGAAATTTACTCCTGAAAATCAGTATGCGGTGATGACAGATAAATCTCTGCTCACGCCAGCACATCAAGAAATTCTGGAAGTCGTTTTAAAATAATGACTCAATACCTTTCGCATTATTCAGTCATGTTACAAGAATGCCTGGACGCTTTAGAAACGGGTTCTAACGATTCGGGTTCACTTATTTTTGCTGATTTAACTTTTGGGGCCGGTGGACATACCTTCGCTCTATCGGACCGCATGATTGGTTCTACAGTTTATTCAGTTGATCAAGATCCAGATGCTTTAAAAAATGGCGAAGAAAATATTCTCTCTCGGGGCAAGGTAGGGGCAGTAAAACTTCTTCCGATGAACTTTAATTCGTTCCCTGATTGGTGTGAGAAAAACCAAATGTTTGGTAAATTTGCTGGCATTTTGATGGACCTTGGAGTCTCTTCACATCAGTTTGATAAGATGGAAAGAGGCTTTAGTTTTAGGGCCGAAGCTCCTCTTGATATGCGTATGAATTATGGCGATCCGAATATTCCGACTGCTGCGGATCTGCTTAATTCTTCCACTGAAAAAGAGATCGCAGATATTCTATTTACCTATGGAGAAGAGCGACTTTCACGCAAAATTGCCGCCCGTATTTGTGAGCTGAGACAGAAGAAAAAAATCGAGACCACAACTGAAATTGAGGACATCTGCTTTCATGCTTACCCACCCAAGGATCGTCACGGAAAACTTCATCCGGCCACCCGAACTTTTCAAGCTTTGCGAATTGCTGTGAACGAAGAACTCACCGTTTTAGAAAATACTCTACCAAAATTGTTGCCGTTTTTGAGCGAAGGTGGAGTGCTGGCGGTGATCAGCTTTCATTCTTTGGAAGACCGGATTGTGAAGCACACGTTCAAAGAAATGCTGGAGAAAGAAGAATTTCCTGTTACAATTTTAACTAAGAAGCCACTCACAGCTACGGATGAAGAGCTGTCTCAGAATTCCCGTTCAAGAAGTGCAAAACTTCGATTATTACAACGGGTTTCTCAACTAGGGAGGGTTGATGGCACTAAGAAAAAAAGGAAAGATCCAATTTAATAATCGATTATTCGAATTTTTGTTCAATCCTAGCGCTTTGCCTTTCACACTTACATTTACTACACTTGCAGTCCTCTTCGTGGGCTTTCGTATGAAGGGCATTGAACAAGCTTATGCACTTAACAATATCGAGTCTGATATCCGTAAATCTGTCATCCGCAGCAAAGAACTTAAAGCTCAACGGGCCCGTGAAATGTCAGTGCCTAAGCTTCGTGAGTTCGCAGTGAAGTATGATTTGAAAGAACCTGGCCCTGAACAAATTATTTTGATCCCTTAAGAGAGTTTGAAGTTTGAAGAATAGAATTTTTTTTAGTTTTATGGTCTTTTGTTTTCTGTTCACGGTAGTGATCAGTAAAGCCTTTTATATTCAGGTTGTTAATAAAACTAAACTTTTAAATTACGCAAAATCACAGTTCATTCGTGAAGTGAATGAATATCCTAACCGCGGAAATATCGTGGATCGTAATGGCCACCCGCTAGCGATTAATATTCATGTGTATAATTTGATCACCATACCTAAAAATAAAAATGCTAACTTCTACAATCAATTAAAAAGTCTTTCCAGAATTGTTCCTGAACTTCCTTTTCAAAAACTCAGAAGCCTTGTGGTCAAGCGCAACAAGTACACTTGGTTGGGAAGAAAAATTAAACTTTCTGAAGATCAACTCAAGCGTATTAAAAAGCTTGATGGAATTATCGTAGAATCTCACTCAGAACGGGTGTACCCAAACCGTGATCTTCTTTCACAAACTCTTGGGTTTGTAGGACAAGATAATTCTGGATTAGCCGGAATTGAAAATAGTCTTAATAAGCAGCTTAAAGGTTCTCCTCAAGCCGTGAAATATATTCGCGATGCCAAGGGTCGCCCAATTAAATATGAGACCAAGGCTTCTCAGCTGGTAGCAGATGATGTTCAACTTTCAATTGATAAGGACATCCAGGGTGCTCTTGAGAGTTATCTCAAGGATGCAGTTGTTCATCACCAAGGCTTCCGTGGTGGAGCAGGAGTCATGGATGCTGAGACTGGGGAAATCCTAGCAATTGCTAATTACCCTACGTATGATCCCAATGCGGCTTCCCGTTATCCAGTTGAAAACCGCAAATTATCTTTTGTTACTGATCCATTTGAACCTGGATCAATTTTTAAAACCATCACCTTAACTTCTGCCCTCGAAAATAAAGTGGCCAAGCCTCAGACAAAGTTTTTTTGTGAATACGGAAAACTTAAAGTTCAAAATCATTGGATCTCAGAAGCAGAGACCCACGAGAAATTTGAATGGCTGACAGTGGCCGATATTTTAAAGTTCAGTTCTAACGTAGGGACCACGAAGATTGCTTTTGCACTAAAGTATCCGCATTTACGAGAAACCTTGGATAAATTTAAATTCGCTCAAAAAACTGGAATTGAAATCGCAGGTGAATCAAAAGGTATTCTTAGTTATAAGGCCACAGACAAAGTTCGCCCGCTTACACTCAGTAATATTAGCTTTGGGCAAGGTATCGCCACAACACCCATCCAAATGCTTAGGGCCTATGCCACTATTGCAAATGGCGGTTATCTTGTGAAACCGACTCTTCTCAAAAATGATGTTAGCCAGATTAAACCTGAAAATAGAATCATCTCTGAGCAGACCTCAGCTGATATGATCAAGATGCTGGTAGGAGCTGTTAATGAAGGAACTGGCGATACTGCTAAGATTCCTCACTATGAAGTGGCCGGTAAAACTGGAACTGCTCAGAGAGTTTCTCCCGGTGGAGGTTATGCTGGATACGTTGCAAGCTTTATTGGTTTTCCGGTCAATGTGAATAAAAAATTTGTCGTGTTAACCTATGTTGATCACCCTACGGCCAATGGCTATTACGGCGGAGTTGTAGCTGCGCCGATTTTTAAAAAGATCACTCAGTACATTCTCTATAAGAAAAAAGATTTTGCTCAGTTCGCTAAATATGACGAAGCTTCAAATAAAGTAAACCTAGATGAGATTCAAGTCCAACAAGCCGCTAACAATAAAGCATTTGCCCCAGGCTTTGTTCCGAGCTTTATTGGCCTGGATAAATCTAGTGCCTTAAAATTAGCAAGTGAGAGAGATTTAGAACTTACCGTTACGGGATTTGGTGTTGTGACTTCTCAATCTATTCCGGCCGGATCAGTGATTGCAGATAATAAAAGTTTAAAGCTTCAATTTGAAGCACCCACTTATGCTGAATGAGAAAGATTTAGGAAAAATTCTAGGCATATCCTTTCCTCCGCTTCATATTCAAGACATTCATTGGAAAAGTCAGGATTCAGATAAAGATTCAATTCTCTTTTATCGCATTGGTTCTGATCAAAAAGCCAAAGATCAATTTGCATTACGCCTGCAAGATTCAAAGTTCGCCTGGCTTATTGTGAATGAACCGCATGACTCACTTCCAAAAAATTCGAGTGTCGTGGATGAGGAAAGCTGGAATGATATTCAGAAAAAAATTCTTGATGTGCTCTATCCAATACCCACTTTGAAATTTCTAGCTCTTACAGGTACTAATGGCAAAACTACTACCACCGATTTAGTTTTACAGCTGGGTGAACTGGCAGGAAAGAAGGGATTCAGTATCGGGACTCTTGGAGTGCGACAGAATTGAACCATTTTCCACCAAAACGTTTGTGTTAATGTTTCTTGAAGTTTGGTTTGGTGGAGCATCTGTTGTTGGTCTGGTACCAAACGCAGATTTGGTTAAGGCAATCTGCATGCCGATAGCACCATCATTGGTCACTTGAGGAGTCACGTTGAGAGTTAAGTTAGCTGATACAGTTTGGAATGTCGCAACTGCTGGGGCAATTCCTGTAGCTAGTTGTTGAACACGGAAACTGGTCGATTCTGTACTGGTAATAGTGGCCGGCTTTCTATTTTGAGTCACAAGTCTTGGTGTTGAAATAATTCGGCCTTTCGATTCTGATTCCATCAATTGTAAGTTGAAATCTAAATTGAGTAGGCGCTTATAAACTCCAATGGTCATCCCT